>JAILFU010000036.1 GCA_024697405.1 Prevotella sp. | reverse complement strand
TTAATAAAACAGGTAATGCACCTATTATAATAACGTTATGACAAGATATTATGTAAAGTTGAAAATGTCCTTTCTTGTAAATCAGGGATTTAGTGACAAGTGATTATGGGATCTTTACATTAGCATGTTGTGTTCATAACCCGTCAGATTGATTATGGTGGAGTTGTTGACCACCCTGTCCATAATCGCATCAGCCGTTGTGGAATCTGTCAGATAAGAGTACCACTTGTCAAGCGGCAACTGCGAAGCTATGATGACAGACTTCTCGCCATATCTCTCCTCCAGCAGCTGGAACAGGGCCAGACGGGTGTCAGGGTTCATCGGCTGCAGGCCAAAGTCATCAAGCACGACCAGGTCGTTACGGTTCAGCTTGGCTATGAGCTTACGGTATGTACCATCAAGACGTGCCTGTGCTATCTCATCCACAAAGCTGTTCATGTTCAGGTAGACAGCCCTGAGACCATTGAGACAAGCCTGCCGTGCAAGGGCGTTGGCAAGGTAGGACTTCCCGCAGCCCGTCTTGCCTGTGATGACGAGGAACTCGCCACGGATGATGAAGCCACAGTCGGCCAGTTCTGTGAGTTCTGCCTCTGTCAGGTTACGGGCAATTGAGCACTCCACGTCCTCGATGAATGCCTTCATGCGCAGCTTGGCGGCCTTGAGCAGTTTCTCTGCCTTGACCTTCTTGCGGTGAAGCTGTTCTGCCTCAGCCATCTTTGCCACTGCAGCCTCGAGCGAGGGCCGCCTCTGTATAGGCAGTACGATGATGTTGGAAAACTCGTCGGCCATCCCGTGATTGCCGAGTTCCCTCAGTATGCCGGTGGTGATGCTGTTATTCATTGCCGCCCTCCTTCCTGCCCACGATACGGGCATAGTGGGCCTCGCCCCTTACGTCATCCTCAGAGGCCAGCGAAGTCATTGCGTCTTTCTCCTGTTCAGCAAGGTCACGGTTGTTCTTCAGGATGTTGGAGAGTACCTTCAGCGACGCGGTGGACGTCTCGGTCTTCATCATCAGGCAGGCATGTTCCAGACGGTCGCGCCCGTACTCCTTGGCAAGGGCCAGCGCAGCGTTACAGTGCATGTAGGCCTGCTGCGGGAAGCGTGTCTTTGAGAGCATCGTCTCCACTACCCACCTCATGGACTGCCCGATGAATCCAGCTCGCTCGATGAGGGCGGCGGCATTGTACTCACGGCTCCTCTCGTATGCCTTGTGCGACTCTGGCATATGGTTCTTGTCCGTTGAGTAGCCGTATGCCTCATAGTTCCTGCGGTGCGTGCAGAGGCGCATGGTGCCGAGGAACACCTCCACGGACTCCATGTCCCATAACACGGTGACCATCTTGCCGACATAGTTGTACGGCACGCTGTACATGTGGCGCTCAGAGCCTACGCAGACGTGGTATGAGCTGCCCAGCTTGACGGTCTTGCGGTGGCGGAAGCGGTGCATCTCCAGGGGCAGCGGGTTCATGTTGGGCTTCTCGTCCTCAATGAAGGTCTGCCAGCGTGTGCGTCCCTTGTAGGACCTGTTGACGTACTCCCAGAGAAGTTCCCACAGGCGGGCATTGAGCTGGTCGAGCGTGTAGAACGCCTCGTCCTGTATGCGAGCGTAGACATACTGGTAGAGCTGGTTGACTGCCGACTCGACAGGTCCCTTGTCCCTCGGCTTCCTGACGCGGCATGCCGTGATGCCTATGCGGTAGTGGTTGGCTCACTCCATACAGGCATCGGACAATGCAGGACAGTAGCGGTCTGCCTTGGTTACCCACTGCTTCATGTTGTCGCTCTTGGCCACTTTCGGCAGTGCACCCATAAACTCAAGGCCCTTGTTCAGCCCATGGAAGAACCAATCGGTGGTGGCATCGGGAAGGGCCATGAGGAAGGGCAGCTCGCTGTAGGGCATCACGCATACTAGCACCACGACCTTGGTCAGCTCGCCAGACTTGCGATTGGTCAGCCAGAGCGAATCCCCGGCGAAATCAATCTGCCACTGCTCACCCGCAATGTATACATTGTGATACGAAAGGTCGTGCGCCTCACGCCACGCCTTGACGTGCTTGTTGAACTGGGTGTAGCCGTAACCGTCGGGGTGCAGCTTCAGGTAGTAGTCCTGGTGCACCAGCTCCACGGTGGCATAGCGCTTGGAGAGGCGGCTGATAATCTCAGGCATCATCTCGTCCAGCTCGGCCTTGCGTGGATCGGCAGGAGAATCGGCAGGTCTGGGCTGCAGTATCGCCTCCAACTCGGAGTCCTCCATGAGGAGCAGCTCCCGGTAACTCAACTTGGTGCCGTCGGCCATCTTCTTGTAGCCCGACACCGTTGTCTTGCTCGATGAGGTCTCACGGCAGATTTCATTCTGCGAATAGCCCTCACTTAGCATTTGGATGATTCTTCTTAGTTTCATCATCGTAACTTTTTTGTTAGACATTTTGTTAATTGCGGACATTAGCGTCCAAGTGCAATATAACTCCATGTCAAGACACTGTTACGACGATGGATGGCGGTATCATTTCAAGCGATACAGCGGTATCATTTAGAGTGATATGGTCGGTATCGTTTCAAGTGATATGGCCGGTATCATTTAGAGTGATATGCGAAGATTCCTATCGGTATCATTTGCAGCGATATTGCGGTATCATTTGGGGTGATATAAGTGGTATCATTTGGAGTGAGAACATCGGTATCATTTGAGCGACAACATCGGTATCATTTGGCCGATATTATCACATGACTTGAAACGAATTGCCGTAATGAGCGTAATTTGCCCGTAATTGACGTAGTCATTAACATATCGGATATTTCTCTGTCATCCGGCGGTAGAAGTCGCGCTGCTGGGCATCGGTGACGGGCTGTATGCCGGAGAGCTGGGTGAGCATCTGGTTGATGTCGTGGGTGATGTGGTAGCCCATCGCCTTGCGGGTGGCGACACATTTCTGCAGCTCGTAGGCGGCGCGGGCGTTGTCGCGGCCAAGGAGCAGGCGGGCGAGGTCGAGGCGGTAGCCGGTGCAGAACTTCTCCTGCCGCTGGTTCTGGATGGCGCGGCAGAGCAACGCCGCTTTCGGCCCCGGCTCGGTGGTCAGCTCGGCCAGCTCGGCAAAGAGATAACTGTCGTGGTGGCGGGCGAGCAGCTGGCGGTAGATGTCGACAGCCTTCCCGTGTTCGCCCATGATGGTATAGACGATGGCCATGTAGCGCTGGTTGTGCTTGTCGCGCGGGTTGCGGCGCATGGCCTCCTGCAGCAGCGGCATCACCTTCAGACAGCTGGTCACAACCTCCTCGTGCGTCAGCGGGGCTTTTCGCGTGATGAAGTCACCATACATCTGTACCTGTATCTCGTGGAATGCGCGCGTCAGCAGCCGTTGGGACGTAGAGGGAAGGGGGTATTTATTCCCCTCGCCCTTTGGAGGAAGGCCACTGGCTGGCGCATCATTGGACATGGAGCCGGGGGTGAGGCCTTGCCAGTCGGCATCGGTCAGCGCTTCCACTGGCAATGACTCCACGAAGTCCAGCATACGGAACTTCGCTGACACCTCGCTCAGCCTCAGCGCATGGTGCATCATGGCGGTCTGGGCCTTGCCGTCCTTGTCCTCGATGTTCGGCTGCACCCTCAGCAGCGCCTTGAAGATGTTCTCAGCCTCCTCGATGCGCTTCTCCTCGATGCGTTTCTTCAGGATGTCGCTCGCCGTCCAAAACATGCACAGCGTGGTGTACTTGCCCTGATGCACGGCGTACATCGGGCGGATGGCTTCGTAGGCTTCCTCAATCTTCCCCTGCTTCCGCAGCTCGAACACTTCTTTTACGGTCATGGCTCGTTCGTTAATCAGCTGCAAATATACAAAAGATTTCTCACATTCCCGCTAAAAGAAATGAAAAAAGATATAATAGCCGAAAAAAGCCGCACGCATTGGGCGGCATTAGGCCCTAAACTCAAAATTGTCCTTGGTTCTTTGCAGAGCGTATCGTGGCCTTTTCCTTTTCCTTTCGTTTCGGAAAAACTCTCAGCGGTTGCAAATCTTATGCAATAATCCCGTGATTGTGTCTTTCCATGTTTTCCGATGCAGAATCCTTAGTTTTTGTACACCATCATTATACGTCACCAAGACTGACTGCTTCAGGTCGACTTTGTCCCAAACCTGTCCGAAGCTCTTGCCATCGAGCGGAAGGAAGTCCTCGCCTCTATTCTTTCGACGGAAACAGACGGCAAGGCCGTCCTGACTCGGAACGATGAAAGCCCGCTTGATGCTTTTACACTCAGATTTCGTGAACGGGCGAGTTTCCACTTCGATGGTCTCAACGACATTCTCTACAATGACATTCCCACCTGTTTCACTGGTAGGAACAATCACTGTAGCAACTAACTTGTGATGACGCTCCTCATAGACAAGACCAAGTGAAAGCGTAACGTAAACGTTGGACTGTACACCAATGCTAACAAGCCCGTTGTTGAGTGCATCAATGTAATATGGGTCGGTCACAGAAAGGTCGTATGTCACGCCGTTATAACCGAGCAGCATCCTATATCGTGTTTTGTTCTCCTTAACCTCGCTCACGATTTCTGCCGAATCGGCACGCACGAACATCAGTGAATGGTCGGCTGTGGCATAGGTAGGGATGTCGATAGCACGGTCAGTATCGTAAAAAATGACGGGATGAACTTTGTCGACGAACTGGCCGAGAGCAGACGCAGATGCTGGTACGCGTCCAAGGGGTGTCATCATTGAGTAGTGGACATCCTCTTGATGCGCTTGCTGAGGTATTGGCACCACGTCCGTTAGCTTCACTACTGACAGCAAAGAAATGGTTCGCGCCTCGCCGATAACAATCTCGCCGAACTCCGTTGTCTGGTCAATCGGCCGTATCCACTTCGGACTTCCGTCATGTTTCCTGACGACTGTCCAATGTCGCTCTTCGTCAAGAGTGACCTCCACGCCTGCGATGCACCGTCCGCCCCGCTTCAACGAATTTGCCAGACAAATGAAATATGAGTCCATATCCTAATCTTCCTCGTCGTACAACGTCTGTCGGAACCCTATTTCCCGATTCTTCTGCCTATAAGCATCGCGTCGCTGGGCCTCCGCAGAATAGGTCCCAAACAACTCGTCTACCTCTGGCACATGAAACTTCCTTGAACGCAGAAACTCCGCAATCATCTCTTTCTCAAGGGCTTTGTGTGAAGCCAGTCCACCATCCTTTAATATGTGCTGGACATCCAAGCCGTTGTCATAGAAATATCTTGAAACAAGCGAGAAACGGTGACACTCCAGCGGATTGGCCTCCGAGCACATCAGCGCGATGCGGAAACCTTTCCCCAAGCCTTTCATCAGCCGTTCCGCGCCACGCTTGAAACTGGGGGTCTCGACAGCTAACTCGAAGTTCACCTGGTTCTCAGCATCTAAACAGTCCGTCCGTCTAGCTCCAAACTCCTCTCCAAAGTGCAGGTACTGAATGCTGTGACTTCTGAGGAACCACTTCAGCGGTTCCATGTTGAACTGTGGTGTATGCTTGCTGGCGGGCACACTCCTCACATCTACAATACAATTAACGTCGTGGCTTCTTAGCAACTCCAGGAAATCTTCTTGTGTCTGGTTGGAGTGCCCTATACTATACAGTCTGTAGGCCATTGAGGAAAAGGGAGTCAGCCTGTGCTTTCAACTCTGCTTTCTGTTTGTCAGTAAGGGTAAGAATATCCGTGCCCCATGCCTCAGCGGGAACCCCAATGCCAGTCTGTTCGGGTAAAACTTCGGCCTTGATGAAGGTGAGCAGCTCCGTGAGCTTGGCACGGCAGTTGGCTGTAGCAAACTTGCCGCCTGCTCCACTGATGGCAACATGCTTCCCGTTGATACAGGTCGGCGTGGCATAGTCCATCGGGATGACAGGACGTGAGAGCCAGTCGAACAGGTTCTTCAAGTGGCCAGGATAACTGAGGTTGTACTCCGGCGTGAATATCCAAAGGGCATCGGCCTCGCTGACTGCCTTGCGAATACGGGCCACAGACGTAGGTTCCGGCTGTTCAATGTCCTGGTTCAGCAGAGGCAGGTCACTGTAATCCAGTTCAGACACTTCGGCGCGGTCGCCAATCACCTCTTTAGCTACGTTGGCCAGCTGGCGGTTGAACGACTTTGCTCTCAACGAGCCGATGATGAATAGAATCTTTGTCATAAGGTTTTCTTTTTTATTTCAGTCGTTGCAAAGGTACAAATAAGAGAGTGAAAAACCAAATATTATTGGAATTATTTCCGGGCCTATTCACCAAGACGGACTACTAGCGGGCAAATCTTTTATAAATTGTACCTTTAAGTATATTCTGCAAAATTTGGCGCTACTCGCGCTACTTTGGCATCTAACCTGCTGGTACGTAATGCATTGTCTGTAGCTATAGCTCCCGTTTTGGTGCTACTATAGTAGCTACAGATGTGCTAAAAGTCCAAACAAGGATAAGTGACGAATGATTAGCATAAACGGCGTTCGTATTTTTCCAAACGGCGGCAGTATTTTTACGAACGGCGGCGGTATATGCCCATCATCTAGCTGTAGCTACTAAAGTAGCGCCAAAATGAGAGGTATAGCTACAGGCAACTATTTGACAGTCTGTCTGTTTGATGCCAAAGTAGCTCATGTAGCGCGATTTTTCGCGCGTATATATTACGCGCGCGAGAGAAGTACTCCTGTGTCACTGTCGTGCCCGCTGCCGCAGTTGCCGTAGCTCCTGGTTGCTGACGGCATAGTTGTAGATGCGGAAGTCGGCCACGTCGGTCTGCGTCAGGTATTTGTCGCCTCGGAAGGGTGCGCGTCCTATCCAGCAGTTGGCTGGGGCTTCGCTGAAGATGTCGGCGAGTATGGGCATGTTGTCGTTGCGGCCTATGAGCTTTCCGTCGAGGAAGAGTTCGCCCTTGTGTCCCTGCTGCCGGTAGAGGGCATGCACCCAGACGTCGCGCCGGGGTTTTCCTCCCTGCATGATGATCTGCTCGTGCTCGTAGCCACCAGTGGAGGTCTCGAAGCGCTGCTCGTTCAGTCGCATGGCCATGTAGGGGCCTTCGTGGGCACTGTTCTCTGCCAGCTGTGAGAAGGCGAAGAGGAAGTGGCCGTAGCCGTCGAGCTGGTTCTCGGCGCTGACCTTGAAGTGGACGGAGACGGTGAAGTCGCGAAGCTGACTGACGAGGGCGCCCGTCTCAGCCGTGAGGTCGTAGTAGCCGTTGCTTGCCCCGAGATGGAGCACGGCAGGCTCTGCGTGGTCGATGGTGGCTGAGCGCCGCAGGTATTCGGGCTGCCAGCGGAAGCAGTATTCGGCCTGCTGCGGGGTCTTGATGGCAGGAGCGGGCAGTGGCGAGGTCATCTTCGCCGTGATGCGGCGGATGTGATCCTTCAGTATTTTGTAGGCAGGGTGGGGCATGCTGCCGTGGTCGTAGCCCTGCATCTCGTAGAGCGTCACGTCGTTGTGGCCTACGAGCTTGAGCATGCGCCAGAAGTAGGCCTGCTCCTCGTAGCGGCCGTAAAGCTCCAGCTCGCGGTCGCCGGAGATGATGACCATTGGCGGGGCATCGGGACGGACGTAGGTGAGCGGGGCATACCGGTCGATGGTGGGCTGCAAGGGACCGATGTTCTGCTGCTTGCGGATGTTGTAGTGGGTGATGCACTGCCCGCTGAAGGGCACGAGGGCTGCCAGCGAGTCGGCATCGACGCCGTACTTCGCCAGCCATTTCTTGTCGAGGCCGATGATGTCGAGCAGATAGCCTCCGGCAGAATGGCCTGCGACGAAGATCTTGCGATGGCTGCCGCCGTAGCGTTCAATGTTCTTGTAGGTCCAGGCCACGGCTGCTGCCGCGTCGTCGAGGACATCGTCGATGTTGGCCTTTGGCAGCAGCCGATAGTTGGGCGCCACCACCACCAGTCCGCTGTTCTTCAGCTCCTGGTCGATGTGCTTGCTGCCTCCCTCTATGCCGCCGCCGTGGAACCACACCACCACGGGAGCGTCCTTGCGGTCGGTGGGATGGTAGACGTCGAGCTTGCAGCGCTCCTGGGCGTAGGCCGTCTGGCTGTCGGGGGCATTGGCATAATCCCTGTAGGGAATGTCGTTCTCCTGCTGGTACTGTGCGCTGCCGACGGTGGGGAGCAGCAGGAGGAGGGCGAGGGTGATGATGGTACGATGGGCTTTCATACGGATGGCTTCAGATTATTTCAGCGTGGCCTTCACGTCTGTCACCATGTCCTTGTGCTGCTCGTCGGGCTTGGTGAGCTCCGAGGTGAGGGCAACGTCGCCAGGCTTGTCTTTCGTGGAGAAGGTGCCGGTGAAGACGATGTCGCTGTCGAAAATCAGCGTGGCCTCTACCTTCACCCGGTATGTCCCCTTGGGCACGGTCTTGCCCTGCTCGTCGGTGAAGTCCCACGTGAAGGTCTGCGTGCCGCTGGCTTGCGGGGTGGCGCCCGTAACGGCATCCAGCTCCTGGTCGGTCTTCTCCTCGGCCTTCGAGGTCTTCACCCATACGGGCACACAGGCCGGACGCACGATGTAACCGCGCTTGGCCTGCTCGCCATTGCGAGCGCGCCCTTTCGACGTGTAGGCAGTGACGAAGAGCGTCTTCACGAACTCACCCTTCTCGTTCTCTATCCATACGGCATACTGGTTGGAGCCCGGGCCAGCCTGTTTCTGATAGTTGAACGTCACTTCCAGCGAGCTGGCGTTCTTACTTTTCTTTGCATTTTGAGCCACTGCGACGGCCGACAGCAGTATGGCTACGAGGATGACGGAAATAAGTTTCACCTGTTTCATGATTGTAGTTTCTGTTGGTTAAATATTATCGTCGACAAAATTACAAAAAAAATGGCAAACGGCCAAATATCTTCGTAGTTTTTCGGAAAAAATACCAATAAAAAAGCAATGATTTGGCAGTATTTGACCCGTGGCCAAATACTCCGCATGCCGCACCCCTCGACTCACGGTGAGGGGAGCGGCATGCGGACTTAGATAGCTGATTCGTCTTCGGCTTAGAGCGGATAGTCTTCAAAGGCGTAGAGCACGGTGGAGAGATAGCGCTCGCCGGTGTCGGGCAGCAGTGCCACAATCTTCTTGCCCTTGTTCTCCGGGCGCTTGGCCACTTCGATGGCGGCGAAGAGGGCTGCACCGGCCGAGATGCCAACGAGAAGGCCCTCCGACTGCGCTATCTCGCGGCCTGTGCGGATGGCCTGGTCGTTCTCTACGTCGAACACCTCGTCGATGACATCGGCATCGTAGGTCTTGGGCACGAAGCCTGCTCCTATGCCCTGAATCTTGTGGGGGCCGCTCTGTCCGCCGTTGAGCACAGGGCTAGACTTCGGCTCTACGGCGATAATCTTCACGTCGGGGTTCTGCTCCTTCAGGTACTTGCCCACACCGCTGATGGTGCCTCCCGTACCTACGCCACCCACAAAGATGTCAACCTTGCCGTCGGTGTCGCGCCAGATTTCGGGGCCTGTCGTGGCATAGTGCTTGGCGGGGTTGGCAGCGTTTTCAAACTGCTGGAGGATGACTGCTCCGGGGATGGCATCGCGCAGCTCCTCGGCGGCACGGATGGCACCTGGCATGCCGTCTTTGCCAGAGGTGAGGCGAACCTCGGCACCGTATGCCTTCACGAGATTGCGGCGCTCAACGCTCATGGTTTCGGGCATGGTCAGGATAAGGTGGTAGCCTTTGACGGCGCTGACCAGTGCCAGTCCTACGCCTGTATTTCCGCTGGTAGGCTCGATGATGGTGGCTCCGGGCTTCAGTATTCCTTTAGCCTCGGCATCCTCTATCATCGCAAGGGCTATGCGGTCCTTTACGCTGCCGCCAGGGTTGAAAAACTCTACTTTGGCAATCACGGGAGTCTCAAGACCCTTTGCCTGTGAATACTTGTTGAGCTCAAGAAGTGGGGTGTTGCCGATGAGCTCGGTCAGCTGTTTTGCAATCTTACTCATAACCTAAAATATTTACAATTTACTATTTGTTTGTCTATTTCATGATTTGTCATTTTTCAGAGCGGCAGCGAATCTTTCGCTCTTCACTTTGTTTTGACGGTGCAAAGGTACGGCGATTTCCGCACTCCCACAATCCCCTCATCATGTCATTCTGTATACCATAAGTTTGGTATGTCGTGTTACGAGAAGGCCCTTTTTCACACTTCCTGCGGAAACGCTCAGACACACTTCAGGTGTATTTCATGTGTTTTAAGGTGTAAAATCTCTCTTACCCCCCGTGTTTTCGGGTGCTTCCGTAAAGCTGCGCTCCCCCCAAACAACTGCGAACTTCTTTTTCTCTCTGCGTCTCTGCGTTCATATCCCAACCGCACAGCACGCAAAATACCATAATGATGGTATTTCAGATGACAATAATTATTTGTAATTTTGCAGCGGACTTAACGTATGATTGGCAAACATTGTTTCCATTACTATTTACCCATAAGCCAGTATATAATTCACACATTATTATATAGATGATGAAAGAAAAGATTGTTTTCGTGACAGGTGCCAACAAGGGCATCGGATTTGGAATCGCCAAGCACCTCGGAAGGAGTGGCTGGCAAGTGATTATTGGTGCACGCGACGAAGGGCGCGCCGGGAAGGCCGTCGACGAGTTGAAGGCCGCAGGGGTCGACGTGCTGGGCTGGGTGAGCGTAGAACTGCGCGACCTGGCCAGTATTGAACAGGCTGCCAAGGAGATAAGCGAGAATTACGGGGGGCTGACGCTGCTTGTGAACAATGCCGGCATTCCGGGCGACATGAGCGTGGACAGCCTGCATACGGAGATGAGCGACATCCGGGAGACGCTCGACGTGAACTTCATCGGCACCTTCGCCCTGACTAAGGCTCTGATGCCCCTGCTCGCCAAGAACGAGGGCCGCATCGTCAACGTGACCGTTCCCTCGGAGATCAGTCCCTATTGGCACCCGTTAGCATACGTGGCCAGCAAGGCTGCCCAGAACGCGATGACGGGCGTGATGGCCATCGAATGGCAGCAGAGCAACACGCCGCTGGAGGCCTTCTCTGTACACCCCGGCCCCACCACTACCGATTTGAACGGTAACATGGCGCTGCCTGGTTTCCACGACATTGAGACGGTTGGTCAGAAAATGGCTGAGCTGCTCAACGACGGGCGGAGCCACCAAGGCGAGTTCATCGAGCTGTATCCCATCGTCAAGGAGGACTAATCAGACTTGTACATGAGGAGTAAGGAGGTAAAGGAGAGGGGTTCTTGCTTAGGCAAGCGACCAAGGTGGAGCGGAGGAGTAAGGAGGTAAACCTTACTCCTCCGCTCCTTATGTAGGCTAGATATAGAATTCGGAGGGGTCAATCAGCCCTGCACGGAGTGCGTACTTCACCGCTTCGTGCGCTGTGTTGATGCCCAGCTTGCGGAAGATGTTCTTCCTATGTGTGGTCACGGTGTGGATGCTCGAGAAGCGCTCGGCAGCAATCTCCTTCGTGGTCTTGCCCTGGGCGATGGCTTTCACAATCTCCATTTCCGTCGTGGTGAGGATGCTGGGCGTCTCCTCTTCCTGCTGCTGGGTGATGATGGCCTCAAGGGCACGCTGACTGAGAAACCGCGAATGACGGTTGACGGCGCTTAACGCCTCCCGTATCTCGCTCAGGGGGCCGTCTTTGAACACCACGCTGAACTGATGGGAGGAATAGACCACGCGCCGTATGAACTGAGGCGTGAGTTCGTCGCTGATGAGTATCCAGTCGGAGAGGCTGAAACGCTCGGCGATGATGAGGAGCTGGTCGTCGTCGGCAAAGTCGAACAGCGTATAGTCGAGCAGCACCACCGCACTCTCGTGTTTCTTGAGCAGCTCCACGAGTCCTGCCCTGTCGAAGGTGCGGTAGACCATGTTCTCTTCATCTGTCCTGAGAAGGCTTTCCAAGGCGAAGCACGTCAGTTCCTGATTGTCGGCTATGATATAATTCCTCATTGTTTTCCCTTTTTGGGGTACAAAGGTATAAAAATAATCGGAAACGAATTAGAATAATGGAAACGAATTGTGAGGAATAGTTGTTTTTCCAATTCTTTGTCTTCATTATTCTAATTCGTGGATAGTATTCCAGCTATTCTAGCGGGTTTCTTCCGTCAGATCTTGTCAAGTGCCTGGGCGAGGTCGTCGATGATGTCGTCGATATGCTCTGTGCCGATGGAGAGACGAACGGTGGCAGGCGTGATGTGCTGCTCGGCCAGCTCCTCTGGCGAGAGCTGCGAGTGGGTGGTGGTGTAGGGATGAATCACCAGACTCTTCACGTCGGCTACGTTGGCCAGCAGCGAGAAGATCTGCAGGGCGTCGATGAACTTCCATGCCTCTTCCTGTCCGCCTTTGATTTCGAAGGTGAAGATGGAGCCTGCACCCTGGGGGAAGTACTTCTGATAGAGCTTGTGGTCATGATGGCTCTCGAGTGCGGGATGGTTCACCTTGGCCACCTTCGGGTGCTTGCTGAGGAAGTCAACCACCTTCAGGGCATTCTCCACATGACGTTCCACACGAAGGCTCAGTGTCTCAACACCTTGCAGGAGGATGAAGGCATTGAAGGGAGAGATGGCAGCGCCGGTGTCACGCAGGATGACGGCACGTATGCGGGTGACGTATGCGGCTGCGCCTACTGCCTCGGCGAAGACGATGCCGTGGTACGAGGGGTCGGGCTTGGCCAGCGTGGGGAACTTGTCGGGGTTGGCCAGCCAGTCGAACTTGCCGCCGTCGACGATGACTCCGCCGAGAGAAGTGCCGTGGCCGCCGAGGAATTTCGTAGCGGAGTGTACCACGATGTCGGCTCCGTGTTCCAGCGGACGGATGAGATAGGGCGTGCCGAAGGTGTTGTCCACGATGAAGGGGATGCCGTGCTTATGGGCCACGGCGGCCACCCCTTCAAGGTCGAGTACGTCGGAGTTGGGATTGCCGAAAGTCTCGGCATATACTACTTTTGTGTTGGGCTGGATAGCGGCTTCGAGGGCGTCGAGGTCGTTCACGTTGATAATAGTGTTGCTGATGCCCTGCGTCGAGAGCGTGTGGGTGATGAGGTTGTATGAGCCGCCGTAGAGGTTGTCGGCAGCTACGATGTGGTCGCCAGCCTGCACGATGTTCTGCAGGGCGTAGGTGATGGCGGCTGCACCCGAGGCCACAGCCAGTCCGGCCACACCACCCTCAAGGGCGGCGACACGGTCTTCGAACACGCCCTGCGTGGAGTTGGTCAGGCGGCCATAGATGTTGCCTGCATCGCGGAGGCCGAAACGGTCGGCGGCGTGCTGGGAGTTACGGAACACGTACGACGTGGTCTGATAGATGGGCACCGCACGGGCGTCGGTAGCGGGGTCAGCCTGTTCTTGGCCTACATGGAGTTGAAGCGTCTCAAAACGGTAATTTTTCTGTGCCATAATTTTATCCTTTCTTTTTTATTAATTGTTTGGTTGTTTGGTTGTCTTGTCGTTTTGTCGATTTGACGGTGCAAAGGTACTATGTTTGGAATAATCTGCCAAATTTCTCTTAGAATTCGAAATATATATCTAGTATTTTGGATTTGGTGGAATTTTCTTCCAGGAATGGCTGTTCGGGTATGCCGAAACAGAATAAAACTCTAAAAGAGGGCTGAAATCATGTTCTAAACCGGTAGGAACGGCCGTCTATAAAGCAAAAATACAACGTAGGGACCCGATGCTGTCACAGCATCGGGCCCCCTGCAAACTTCAAACAATTGAGACTCCCGTTGGCCGGGGGTGTAAAGCCTGACGGCTTTTATCTTATGAATAGCAGCTCACGGTATTTCGGCAGTGGCCAGAGAGCGTCGTCGACGATGAGTTCCAGCTTGTCAATCTGATAACGTATGGTGTCGAGATAGGGCTCTACCTTGTCGTGGTAGGCGATGGCCTTCTCGTGCTCATCCTCTATCTTGTTGGCCTTCTTACGTGCTTCAACAAGTTCTTCAACACCCTTCTCGATGGCTGAGGTGCGCTCGGCTATCTCCTCAATGATCTTCTTGTTGCGGGCAGAGAGCTTGTCGGCCGTGTCTATGGGGAAAATGACGGCCATATTGCCCACGTTCTTCAGCAACTCACTCTGATAGCGTGTGGCCACGGGGATGATATGGTTCATCGATAGGTCGCCAAGGACACGGGCTTCAATCTGAATCTTCTTTGTGTAGGTCTCCCACTTCACCTCGTTGCGGGCCTCGAGTTCCTTCTTCGTCATTACGCCCAGGCTTTCGAACATAGCAATGCTCTCTTCGTCGAGGTAGCGCTCAAAGATCTTCGGACAGCTCTTCTCCACGTCCAGACCGCGTTTCTCAGCCTCAACGACCCACTCGTCAGAGTAGCCGTTGCCGTCGAAGCGTATGGGCTTGCAGGTCTTAATGTCCTCACGCAGCACGTCGATGATGGCGTGGAACGTGGCAGAGTGGTCTGTGCCTTCGAGCTTCTTCTGGAATTCCGGAATCTTGGCGTCCACACGCTTCTTGAAACTGACGAGAGCCTCTGCTACCGCACTGTTCAGGGCAATCATGGCCGAGGCACAGTTGGCCTCAGAGCCTACGGCACGGAACTCGAAACGGTTGCCGGTAAAGGCGAAAGGTGACGTACGGTTACGGTCGGTATTGTCGATGAGTAGCTCAGGAATTTCGGGGATATCCATCTTCAGGCCCTGCTTGCCCGTCATAGCGAGGAAATCTTTGTCGGCTTTCTCGATATGATCGAGCAACTCGCTCACCTGCTTGCCGAGGAAGCTGGAAACGATAGCGGGAGGAGCCTCGTTGGCTCCCAGACGGTGGGCATTGGTGGCACTCATAATTGAGGCCTTCAGCAGTCCGTTGTGCTTGTAGACACCCATCAGTGTCTCAACGATAAACGTGGCGAAGCGCAGGTTGGCCTCGGGAGTCTTTCCAGGAGCGTGCAGCAGGATGCCATTGTCTGTGCTCAAACTCCAGTTGTTGTGCTTGCCGGAACCGTTGATGCCTGCGAAGGGCTTTTCGTGGAGCAGCACGCGGAAGCCATGCTTGCGGGCCACCTTCTTCATCAGCGACATCAGCATCATGTTGTGGTCGACGGCGAGGTTGGTCTCCTCAAAGATAGGAGCCAGCTCAAACTGGTTGGGGGCAACCTCGTTGTGGCGGGTCTTACAGGGAACGCCCAGCTCCAAGGCTTGTATCTCCAAGTCGCGCATAAAGGCAGCCACGCGCTCAGGGATGCTCCCGAAGTAATGGTCGTCCATCTGCTGGTTCTTGGCCGAGTCGTGGCCCATCAGCGTGCGCCCTGTCAGCAGCAGGTCGGGGCGGGCGGCATACAGTCCCTCGTCCACGAGGAAATACTCCTGCTCCCAGCCAAGGTTCGACGTCACCTTCTTGACTGTAGGGTCGAAGTAGTGGCATACGTCGACGGCAGCAACGTTGACGGCATGCAGGGCGCGCAGCAGCGGAGCCTTATAGTCGAGTGCCTCACCGCTATAACTGATAAATACGGTGGGGATGCAGAGGGTGTCGTCGATGATGAACACAGGCGACGTGGGATCCCAAGCCGAATAGCCACGTGCCTCGAAGGTAGACCGTATGCCGCCGCTGGGGAACGACGAGGCGTCGGGCTCCTGCTGCACAAGCAGCTTGCCAGTGAATTCCTCCACCATACCGCCTTTGCCGTCGTGCTCTATGAATGAGTCGTGCTTCTCGGCTGTTCCCTCCGTCAGCGGCTGGAACCAATGGGTGTAGTGCGTCACGCCGTTCTCAGTGGCCCACTGCTTCATGCCGGCAGCCACGGCATCGGCGATGTCACGGTCCAGACGGGCACCGTTGTCCATCACGTCGATCATCTTCTCATAGACCTGCTTAGGCAGGTACTTGTACATCTTCTCCCGGTTGAATACTTTCTTGCCAAAGTACTCGCAGGGTCTTTCTGCTGGTGTCTTTACGTCGAGCGACTTCTTCTTGAATGCCTCACCGACAACCTGAAATCTTAATGCTTCCATTTTCTGATTTACTTTTTTAATGATTTTTATTTGATTCCTGATTCTCACTGTTTAACGATTTGCAGCATATCCTTTTATCTTGGTGCAAAGGTAATACATATTGTCGGAAATGATATCTTATTGTTTTCTTTTTGTTTGTTAAAAATAGTATTATCTATCAATATGTAAAGCTACCGGTTTGCTTTGTTTACAGTTTGCTATCATTTTGATTATAAAACTTGCCATTTTGCTACAATCTGTTATCGGACACAAAAAGAACCTCTCCCTATCGTCACGACAGGGAGAGGGAATGTACCTGGAAAGATCAAGGCTGCAGCGTAAACCCGAAGACCAGGTAGGCTTTTTGTGAGCACGGGTTGCCGACCAGCTGTCCGAAGACAGGTATCGAGAACGAGTCCGTCACTTTAATCTCTTTCGTGGCTGTCAGTGCCAGGTTGGTCACTGCAAAACCGTTCGTGCCGTAGAATGTGGTGTTAAAGGGGACGGCACCGGCCGTAGCAGTCCAGTCTACAGTGGCAAGTTTAAATGGGACAACTACCTCCATGTAGCTGCTGTAGGCCCGCTTGCCGTCCTTGTTGATGCCGTCGTTGCCGGCAAAGTTCGTGAACCATTGTACGCTGGCCAGTCCGAAGTCGTAGCCGATGTTGGCCTCGAAAACGTGGTTCGTGCCGTGGGCATCGTATTTGAAATAACGGTTTTCAGGGTCGAGACCTGCGTTAAACCAGTAGTCGGTGACGCCGATGTTCAGTCCGCCAAGGGTGTAAGCCAGCGTCAAGTCCAATTCCTTCGTGTCGGCGGTGTTTACAAGTCCGTAGCTGCCCCATGCGCTCAGCGATAGTCCCTTGTATTCCACACCCAATGTTGGCTGTAAGGCAGTACTTCCCAAATCCTGGCCACGCCAGATGTAACTGCTGACGATGTCACTACTAAGTGAGAGATCCACCCCTGACCCCTCCTCTGAGGGGAGGGTAGTAGTTACTTGTGCTGTCATAGGAAGCATTATCGTTGCTATGAATGTGCTTAGAATAATTCTTGTTTTCATAATCCTTTTTTGTTTATGTTATTATTGTTTCTTTGCTAATCACTCCCCTCCGTACAGGGAGGGGCAGGAGGGTTGGTTTCTTAGTTGTAGCAGAGCTCTCCATGTTCATAAACGTCGAGACCTTCCTCTTCGATGCGTTTGTCAACTCGCAGGCCATGCAGCTTCTTGATGCCATAGAACAGGGCGAAACCGCAGGCGGCTGCCCAGAGGTCGATAACCAGAATGCCGAAACACTCAGCGCCGAAGAATCCCCAGCCCCCTCCATAGAAGGCACCGTTCGAGGTGGAAAGCAGACCCGTCATCAGTGTACCCAGAATACCGCAGACACCATGCACCGAGGAAGCACCCACAGGATCGTCGATATGCAGCTTGTGGTCGATGAACTCAATGGAATAGACCAGCACAATGCCACAGACCAGGCCGATGATGACGGCACCGAATGGCGATACGAGGTCGCAGCCAGCCGTGATGCCCACCAATCCTGCCAGCACGCCGTTGAGCGTCAGCGAGAGCGACGGCTTGCCATATTTAATATAGGTAAGGAACATCGTAGCTACGCCACCTGCGGCTGCTGCGAGGTTGGTGGTCAGGAAGACGTGGGAGATGGCGATGCGATTCACTTCACCTGAGGCCGCCAACTGCGACCCCGGGTTGAAGCCGAACCACCCGAGCCAGAGTATGAACACACCCAGAGAAGCAATCATGAGGTTGTGGCCGGGAATGGCGTTGCTCTTACCTTCCTTGCTGTATTTTCCTATGCGCGGACCCAGTGCCAAGGCCCCGACCAGCGCCAGCACGCCGCCTACGCTATGCACGATGGCAGAGCCGGCAAAGTCGTGAAACACGTCGCCGAAAGTGCTCATCATAAAGCTATCGGCCGCATCGTTGCAGAGCCAGCCGCCGCCCCATGTCCAGTGTCCCTCAATGGGGTAGATAAACAGCGAGATGACCGCGCTATAAATAAGGTACATTGAAAACTTCGTGCGCTCGGCCATTGCACCGCTGACAATAGTGGCGCTAGTGGCGCAGAACACCGTCTCGAAAATCAGGAAGCCCTCTACGGGCAGGTCGCCCTTGTAGAAAGACAGGTCGCCCCAGTTGGGTGCGCCGATGAAACCGGCGCCCTCGCTGCCAAACATAAAGCCGAAGCCAAGGAAAAAGAACAGCAACGAGCCGAACATGAAGTCGACAAAGTTCTTCATCAGGATGTTGGCCGTGTTCTTGCTACGTGTAAAACCTGCTTCACACAGCGCAAAGCCCGGCTGCATCCAAAACACCAACATGGCTGCCAAGAGCATCCAAACAGTATCAAGTGATAAGTTATCCATCATATAAGGCCTCCCCCTAACCCCCTCCTAAGGAAGGGGAACCCGAACGGAGACACGGGGTTGTGGTTTGTGTTTGTGTTGTGTTATTCTCCCCTCCCTTGCCGAGGGATTGGGGGTGGCTTTTTTTTACTTCTTGTCACGGAGTACGGTGTCGCCGTTCTCGCCCGTGCGGATAGACCACGTGTCTATCACGTCGCTCACGAAGATGCGGCCGTCGCCAACCTCGCCCGTATGGGCAACCTTCAGAATGACTTTCACCGTAGGGTCGAGGAAGATGTTGCGGCAAACGATGGTGATGGCCACGCGCTCGATGACGTCGGTAGAGTATTGTACACCACGGTAGATGCGCTCCTGACGGCTCTGGCCGATGCCATGCACGTCGTGGTACTCAAACCAGTCGATGTCGGATGACAGCAACGCAGCTTTCACCTCCTCGAACTTCGTCTTGCGGATAATTGCTTCAATCTTTTTCATACCTTTTTACCTTAATAATGAATACTAAAACCCTATTGTAGGGCGTCTCTCTGTCAATTGACGGTGCAAAGGTATGACATTTTAGCGTGAAAGCCAAGCATCTGTTTTGCATTTTGATTGTTAAAAACGCACACAGTTTTCAATGTGTAAACGAAATGGCCTTGTTTGTTTAGTGTTTGCTGTCGTTTTGTTCGTAAATCTTGCTATTTCGTGACAGTCTGTTTTTTTTGAGAAAACAAGAAGGAGTACACGAAGTGAAGCCGTGTACTCCTTTGTAAAACGCCGTCAGCACTTGGTTGTCACCTGTCCAAGCCTTGATGCGCTGCAGGGCTTTGTCAGTCTTTTCGTGACTGCCGAAGGCGGTGAAGCGGACGTAGCCCTCGCCCGAGGGGCTGAAGCCTGCGCCAGGTGTGCAAACCACATTGGGACCATAAAAATAGGCAACAATATAGTAGTTGACTTAGAATTAACGACCATGGTTTACTTCTCTCTCCCTTCACGGCAATTGCGAGGAGGGAGCAATTGTGTAGCGAAGCCGGGGTAGGGCAGGGGTCTGTATTGTTATTATTCATGTTTGCCTTCGTTAAACAAAAAGACAGCTGCAAATGTAGTCAAAAGTCACGAGTAGTCAAATAATACGACCGCTCCTCGTCGCCCATCTTCTCGATGGCATAGCGCAGGGTGGTGCGAGGCATCTCACGGGCATGCCGCCGGAGGAAGTCCCGCAGCAGATCCATCGACACGCGCTTGCCCATCTCCCGCAGCATCCAGCCTACCGCCTTGTGCATGAGGTCGTGAGGATGGTGGAGGTGCATTTCGGCATAGCGCAGGCACCACGACGGGTCGCCTTGCTGCGAAGTCTTCCACGAGCAGACGATGCTCATGCGCTGCTTCCAGAGGTTGTCGCTGGCAGCCAGCCCGTCGAGTAGCCGCAGCTTGTAGTCCCTGTGCAGCCCCGCCTCCTTGCCCCCGAGGAAAGTAGGCAGCAGCAGCCAGCTTCCCAGAATCTTAGGAACGGTTAGGTCTACCAGGTCCCAGTTGTTCGCCCGCTCAGCATATTCCAGATACAGGGTCACTATCTCATCGCGTCCCCGAATGGCCTTCTCGTCGTGAGTGAGCCGCTTGGATGACAGGCGCTCAAACTTCCTCACCAGCATCAGCAGTCCGCAGAGCCTTACCTCGTGCCATTTTGACATGAGCAGTACAGGCACCTCGCTCAAGGCAAAATCTTCAGCCGCCAGTTTCACCACCTCCCTTGTCTGCGGGACCTTCAGTCCCAGGAACTCGTCGCCGTAGCCATATTCGCCTGGAGCCGTCTTGAAAAACCGCATCAGTATTTCGCGCTGCTCCACGTTGCGTAGCGACTCCATATACCCGATAATCTCCTTGGCCGTTGTCACTTTTTCCTCTTTTTGGGTTTGGGGTCGGGCAGCTCCCCGCAGGTTTCGCTTACGAGGGCGGTGAGATAGTCGCGGTCGTCGACATCGGCTATGTAGAAGTAGTCCTTCGCTCCTTCGTATGGCGGACGCAGGTCGGTGCTCCTCAGCATCTTCCGCCCGGCCTCCGTCGGCTTCACGTAGAAACAGTCGTCGCAAATCAGTCCGAACAGCTTCCCGTCGCAATAGATGCCATAGTCGCCGAACATTTTCTTCGCGATGATCTCGCCCGCTCCGCTGCACTGGTCGGCGATGTACTGCACAAAATCCGCATTGCTTGCCATCGTCCTAATTGTTGTAGCGCGTCTCAATCACTTCCCAATTAACAAGCTGCCACAAGGCGGCAAGATGGTCGGGACGGCGATTCTGATAGTCCAGATAGTAGGCATGCTCCCAAACATCGAACGTCAGCAGCGGCTTCAGACCCTTCTGAATAGGGTTGGCAGCATTCGTCTCCTGAGTGATGACCAGACGGCCGTCTGCATCAGCCGACAGCCATACCCAGCCCGAGCCGAACAGCGTGGCGCCCTTCTGCTGGAACTCGTCCTTGAACGCCTCAAACGAGCCGAAATCGCGGACGATGGCCACGGCCACGCTGCCAGAGGGAAGATTGTCAGCCTTCGGCGCAGCAAACTGGCCGAAATACAGGTTGTGGTTCAGAATCTGACCAGCATTATTCAGCATTCCTCCTTCCGCCCTTACGACAATCTCTTCCAAGGGCAGACCCTCCAGGGGACTCCCTTTAAGCAGCCCATTCAGATTGTTCACATAGCCAGCCAAATGTTTCCCATGGTGGAAACCTATTGTCTCTCTGCTGATTACTGGCTCCAGCGCATCCTGCGAATAGGGCAGCACCATCAGCTCTATTCCGTGCCAGGTGTTTTCCTTCATTTGTCCATTGTTTGTTTTTGTCTGTTCCATAATGTCATGTGGTTATTCGCCGCAAAGATAATGAAAAATCTCGAATAATGAGCTGACCAGGAACAAATTTTTTGTTGTTTTTTTGTGTTGTTAACACAGGTATAACTACTTTTGTACCCGAGATTCTTGGGCATGGATTCTAAAGGTTCAGCGACGTAAAAAATTAATAATGTCAAACCAGTTAAAAAACGTAAATGACTTGTTGCCTTTTTTAGCAACTTAAGTTTGGCGAAAGAGTTTAGGAGTTCAGGAGTTTTCGCGGCTTTCAGCCGCTGGAGTTTCGACGTTAGTCTTGCTCGCAGCATGGTGTGCAAAGACTATAGTCTAAAACTCCGAACTCCTAAACTCCTAAACTCCTAACTGGGGCACTAGGGTTTACTGGTCGAGAACAATGGGCTTGTACTTCGGCACGAGGGTCTTCATGATGAACCAGCCGATGAGGTAGGCCACGGCGCAGATGCAGAATACCACCATGTAGGCGGCGGGCTTACCGTCGAAGCCAAAGAAGCTGAAGTTGGCCCCCTGCTCGGCAGCCCAGTCGAAGAACTTGCCGCTGCCGAGGTTGATGCTCATCGAGCCGATGCCTCCGGCCATCGTGCCGAGGCCGACGATGGTGCCGATGGTCGACTTGGGGAACATGTCGCCGATGGTGCTGAAGAGGTTGGCCGACCAAGCCTGATGTCCGGCGCCGAGCAGACCGATGAGGATGGCGGGCCACCATGCGCTATAGGCACCGAGCGGCTGTGCAAAGAGTCCGAGCACGGGGAAGCAGGCAAAGATGAACATGGCGCGCATGCGGCCCAGATAGGGGTTCATGCCCTTCTTCTCGACGAAATAGGTGGGCAGGTAGCCGCCGCCGATGGAGACGACGGTGACGATGGCGTAGAGGGTGAAGATGAGCAGGATGCCCATCGTGGAGTCGCTGGTGTAGCCGTACTGGTCGGAGAAATAGGCGGGAGCCCAGAAGAGGAAGAACCACCAGACGCCGTCGGTCATGAACTTTCCCACGAGGAACGACCATGTCTGCTTGAACTTGAAGCAGTCCCAGAAGGGGATGGTCTTCTCTTCCTTGATGTTGTCGCGGTTCTGGACGTTGGCCAGGTCGTTGTCCTGCTCGATGTAGTTCAGCTCGGCCTGGTTCACGCGCGGGTTCTTTGCAGGCTTCTCGTAGAGCCACGTCCACAGGGCCATCCAGATGAAGCCCAGGGCACCGATGATGATGAAGGCCATCTCCCAGCCCCAGGCGCGGGCCAGCAGGGGAATGGTGGCCGGTGCGGCAAGGGCGCCAACGGAGGCACCGCTGTTGAAGATGGAGGTGGAGAAGGCACGGTCTTTCTTGGGGAAGTACTCGGCCGTGGCCTTGATGGCGGCGGGGAAGTTGCCTGCCTCACCTACGGCGAGGATGAGACGGCAGGCCAGGAACAGCCACACAGAGATAGTGGTCAGGGCGGTGATGCTGCCTCCGGCCAGTCCGATGGCCGTCCATCCGCAGGCGGCATGCAGGCATGCTCCTACCGACCATACGAAGATGGCGATGAGGTAGCCCTTCTTCGTTCCCATCCAGTCGATGAACTTTCCGGCGAAGAGGTTGGCAATGGCATAGAACAGCGAGAACATGCCGGTGATGGTGCCGTAGTCGCTGTCGGTCCAATGGAAGTCGGGAGCGATGAAGTCTTTCCAGGTGAGCGACAGCACCTGACGGTCCATGTAGTTAATTGTTGTCGCAAGGAACAGCAGTCCGCAGATGACCCAGCGGAAATTGCTCATTTTTACTGTTTGTATAGGAGTCATGTTTTATTTCGTTATTTCGTTATTTCGTGATTTCGACATCTCGATGTTTCGACATTTCGATATCTCGGCATCTCGATATTTCGACATCTCGGCTAACGGATGTCAATCACGGGAATATTGTCTTTGTCGTTATAGTAGAGGTTCTCGCCGGCCATACCCCAGATGAAGGTATAGTAGTAGGTGCCGGCAGCGGCGTGCATGCTCCATTCGGGCGACATGATGGCCTGCTCGTTGTGCAGCCATACGACGCGGCTCTCCTGGGGCTCACCCATGATGTGGGCGATGGTCTGGTCCTGAGGCAGGTTGAAGTAGTAGTATGCCTCGATGCGGCGGCCGTGGGTGTGGGGCGGCATGGTGTTCCACGCGGCGCCGGGGTTGAGCTGTGTCAGTCCGAGCTGCAGCTGGCAGGGGCCTTCCTCCAGCACGTCGTTGACGATGAGCTTGTAGACGGTGCGGTTGTTGCACTCCTCCAGCGAGCCCACGGGACCCCATACGGCGGCCTTCAGCGAGCCCTTGCGGCCGTCGAGGGTGATCCACTGCGTCTTGTAGTGCTGGTGGGCGGTGGCGCTGTTGAGGTAGAACTTGGCGGGCTTCGACGCATCCTTCGAGCGGAAGAGCACCTCCTTGTTCACGTCCTTGTCCTTGCCGATGTGGCCTCGGCCGATGTAGAGGGCCTCCTTCGGCGAGAGGGCATACTCCTTGCCGTCCACGATGACGGTGCCGTCGCCTTCGCCGCAGTTCACCACGCCCAGCTCGCGATTGTAGAGGAAATACTTCTCCTTGATGCCGGGGTCGACGTCAAGTCCCAGCTCCAGGAAGTTCTCCAGCTTCAGGGTTTTGTTCACAGGCATGGCACCGCCGAAGATGAAGCGGTCGTAGTGAGAGTAGGTGAGGTTGATTTCGTCGGCCACCATCACCTTCTCCATGACGAATCGCTCGCGGAGGGTCTTCGTGTCGTAGCCTTTCACATCCTGCGGATGGCAGGCTGTCTGGAAATTCACGTGCTGCTGTGCCTGGGATGTTAATGCCAGCGCTAGCAGTGCTAAGGAAACAATTGTTTTTTTCTTCATATACTTTAATATAACATTAATACTCTTTATTATTGGAAACGAATTTCCATAATAACAGTTGTCAGTCCGTAATTATGTTTATGATGATAATTTGTTTCAAAAAATACTTATTTTGATTGGCGTTCCTCGGCGGTGATGCTGTGGCGGTTCCAAATCACCATGCCCAGCGTGACAAGGGTCAACACGCCCATGCCTATCCACTTCAGATATTTCACGCAGGCGTAGATGACATAGCCGAAGAGCGAGGAGGCAAAGTCGAGGGCTCCGCCTTCGAAGTCGCCGGGAATCTTGGCGGCGGAGGCCGTCGGGTCGGTCTTGTACACCTCGTTGGCAGCCAGCGTGAAGGCCGAGGCCATGTCGGTGACGAAGTAGAGGCCGACGATGAGAGCCACCAGTCCGATGATGAGGCTCTTCACCACGTTGCCTTTGGTGTAGGGCAGGATAAGCGGGAAGAGATAGAACATGCCTGCCAGCGAGGCCAGCGGCAGGAACTGGTTGCCGGGCAGGAAGACGGCGATGGCCAGGATGACGGGGATGAGGATGACGGAGCAGACCAGCGTCGTGGGATGGCCGATGACCAGTGCGGGCGACATGCCGATGTGCACCTTCATGCCTCCGAAGCGCTTCTTCGCCACTTCCTGTGTCTTCTCGGCAATGGGTTTCAGGCCGTCGATGAAGAGTGAGGTGATGCGGGGGATGAGCTCCATCACGCCGCCCATCGTCACGCCCAGGAAGAGTATCTTCTTGATGTCAAGCTGTGCTGCCCAGCCGATGAGCACGCCGACGATGACACCCAGCACCAGCGGCTCGCCCAGCACGCCGAACTTCTTCTTCAGCCCCTCGGCGTCGATGTCGAGCTTCGAGAAACCGGGAATGCGGTCGAGCAGCCAGTTGATGGCCACGGCAAACGGGGTGAAGCTCTGGCAGAAAGGCTGCGGGATGCTGATGCCCGGCAGGTCGTAGTGCTCCTGGAAGCGGTCGGCCGTGCGGTCGGCCATGACCAGTGTGATGATGTAGCAGACGATAGCGGCAAAATAGCCCCACAGCAGGCTCTCGTCCATCACGAAATAGGCCACGGCGCCGATGAAGGCGAAGTGCCAGTAGTTCCACAGGTCGATGTTGATGGTGCGAGTGCACTTGGTGAACAGCATCAGCAGGTTCACGCCCAGGCAGATGGGGATGATGAGTGCACCCACGGCGGTGCCGTAGGCCACGGCGGCGGCGGCAGGCCAGCCCATGTCGAACACTTTCAACTGCAGGCCGTAGATGTCGGAGATGGTTTTCAGCGGACTGTCGAAATTGCTGGTCAGCAGCGCCGTGACGATGCCCAGGCCCACAAAGCCCACGCCCACGTAGAGGCCGCTCTTCAGGGCCTTGCCGAATTTCATTCCGATGCAGACACCGATGATGGTAAAGAGGATGGGCATCATGACCGATGCTCCCAGACTGATGATGTAACTGAATACTTCTTCCATTTTGTATTGCTTTATTGAGGTTATGCTTTAGTAGATGTCAAGATGACGTGAAAACCGGCGCTAGTCAAGGCCGAAGAGGGAGCGCAGGCCGCCGTCGACGCCTGAGAATCCCATGAAGGCCAGGCTGAGCAGGCCGGCGCTGATGAGGACGATGGCCATGCCTCGCATGCCCTTTGGGATATTGGTCAGCTCCAGCTGCTCACGGATGCCGGCAAAGACGGTAAGGGCTACGCCGAAGCCGATGGCCGTGGAGAAGGCATACATGATGCTCTGGGCCAGGTTGTAATCCTTCTGGATGACAAGGATGGCTACGCCGAGCACAGCACAGTTGGTGGTGATGAGGGGCAGGAAGATGCCCAGCGCCTGGTAGAGGGTGGGGGAGACCTTCTTCAGCACTATCTCCACCATCTGCACCAGCGAGGCAATGACGAGAATGAAGGCAATGGTCTGCAGGTACTCCAGACCGTTGGGGACAAGCACGAAGGTCTGGACAAGCCAGGTGACGATGGTGGCCAGCACCATGACGAAAGCCACGGCAGCCGACATGCCCAGCGACGTGTCGATCTTCTTCGATACACCCAGGAAGGGGCAGATGCCCAGGAACTGTGCCAACACGATGTTGTTGACAAAGATGGCGCTGATAAATATGAGGATATATTCCATTGCTTTGAGTGATTACGTGATGAGGGTATTCTGGTGTTATGAATTGCTGCGCAGCCTGTTGACGATGGCAATGAGGAAACCGAGGGTGATGACGGCTCCCGGCGGCAGGATGAAGAGCAGGATATTGCAGCTCTCGGGCAGCAGGTCGAAGCCGAAAATACTTCCGGCACCCAGCAGTTCGCGGACAATGCCCAGCAGCGTGAGCGCCAGGGTGAAGCCCAAGCCGATGCCGATGCCGTCGAAGAGCGAGGCCACGGGGCTTTGCTTGGCGGCAAAAGCCTCGGCGCGACCCAGGATGATGCAGTTCACCACGATGAGGGGGATGAACAGGCCAAGCGCCTTGTCAATGTCGGGCAGGAATGCCTTGATGACCAGTTGGAGCATGGTGACGAAGGCGGCAATGACCACGATGAACACGGGAATGCGCACCTTGTCGGGAGTGAGGCTCTTCAGCAGCGAGATGACAAAGTTGGTGCAGATGAGGACGGCCATGGTGGCCAGTCCCATGGCCACGCCGTTGGTGGCAGACGTCGTGGTGGCCAGCGTAGGACACATACCCAGCATCAGGACAAACGTGGGGTTGTCCTTGACGATGCCGTTCTTGATAATATTGATGTAGCTCATAGCTTATTTCTCCTCCATAGGTTTAGTTGCACTTGAATTGGCGTCGGTAGCATTGCCCATAAAGGCATTGTAGGCATTGGTGACGGCGAGCAGGAAGGCACGGCTGGTGATGGTGGAGGCGGTGATGGCATCGACGTTGCCGCCGTCCTTCGAGACCGTCAGCCCCTCGGCGGGGTTCTTGCCGATGATGCTGCCTTTCTGTCCGGCTTGGAACCACTGGTCGGCCTTTGCACCCAGCCCCGGCGTCTCCTGATGTTCCAGCAGGGTATAGCCGAGGATGTTTCCCTCAGTGTCGAAACCGACGAGCACTTTCAATTCGCCGCCGAAGCCCATGGCCGAACTCTGCACGGCGGCACCTTTCTCATTCTTGTAGATGACAAACTCCTGTTCCTTGCCTTTGCTGTCGGTAGCCGTGACGGTGTCGGTCCTGGTGACGGTCAGGTCGTTGGCCTGCATCACCTCCTTGATGCCCTGTTCCAGCGCATCGTTCTTCTGTTTCTCAATAGGGCCGGCAGTGACGTGGTTGACTAAAGCCAGCAGACAGCCCATGACAACGGCTACACCCGTGAGGACGAGTGCCATATTGGTTAAGGATGATTCCAGTTTTTTCATTGTTCTGTTCCTCCTTTACTGTTTTACAGGCACTTCGCCGAAGCGCGTAGGTTTAACATAGTTGTTGATGAGTGGTGTAAAGGCGTTCAAGATGAGGATGGCGAACGACATGCCCTCAGGATAGCTGCCCCAGTTGCGGATGACAATGGTCAGCAGGCCGATGCATACGCCGTAGATGAGTTGTCCCTTCGGGGTCATGGGTGAGGTGACATAGTCGGTGGCCATGAAGATGGCACCGAGCAGCAGTCCGCCACTGAGGATGACCGTCGTGGGGTCGGCATAGATGGGGTTGATGAGGTGCATGACGGCGCTGAAGGCGAAGACGGTGCCAACGATGCTGACGGGAATATGCCAAGTGATGATTTTTTTCCACAGCATGTAGACGAAGCCCATCAGCAGGGCCAGTCCGCAAATCTCGCCGATAGTGCCGGCGCCGCCTCCCAGCGTGTTGTCACCCAGCAGTAGGGTGAAGGCATCGGGCAGCTCGTTGAGCACGCTGACATCGCCAGTCTTGATGGCTACCTTCATCACGGATAGCGGCGTGGCTCCCGTGGTGGCATCGGTGTACGAGAGCAGCTGTCCGGGCTCAGGCCAGCTGGTCATCTGGGCGGGGAAAGCCACCAGCAGCGCACAGCGGCCTACGAGGGCAGGGTTGAAGATGTTGTTGCCCAGTCCGCCGAAGGTCATCTTGGCCACGCCGATGGCGAACAGCGCACCGATGAAGACTATCCATACGGGCAGGTTAGAGGGCATGTTCATGCCCAACAGCAGGCCCGTCAAGGCGGCAGAGCCGTCGAGGATGGTGTTGCGCGGGTTCTTCAGGAGAAATTTGTTGATGGCCCACTCCAGCAGGACGCATGACGCCACGCTGCTCAGACAGACAATGGCCGAACCAATGCCGAAATAGTAGAACGACACCAGCAGCGCCGGCAGCAGGGCGATGATGACGCCCCGCATGTTGCGCTCAACGGAGTCGGTTCCGTGTGCGTGGGGTGATAGTGAAACAACTAGTTTATTCATTTTCCGTTTGTCTTCGTTGTCTTAAACATAATATACTACTTTACATTCCTGCTGCGGATAATGCCCATGACCGTGGCCTTTCCCTGACGGATGTGGTCGAGCAGCGGACGGTGGGCTGGACAGGTGTACTGGCACGAGCCGCACTCTATGCAGCTGACAATGTCCTCGTGTTCTGCACGTTCCCAGTTCTTGTAGGCAGAGAGCTTGGCCAGGAGATAGGGTTCCAGTCCCATCGGGCACGCACCGACGCACTTGGCGCAGCGGATACAAGGCTGAGGCTCCTTGCGCTGTGCATCATCGCCCGAAAGGATGGTCACGCTGTTCGTACCCTTGCAGACGGGAACCTCGGTCGAAGTAAGGGCCTTGCCCATCATCGGGCCGCCAGCCAGCAGCTTGTTGTCGCCTTCGGGCATGCCGCCGCAGGCCTCAATCAGGTCAGCCATAGGCGTACCCATACGGACAAGGAAATTGCCGGGAGAGGCCAGCTGCTTTCCCGTCACGGTGGTGTAGCGCTCGAAGAGCGGCTTATGCTTCATAACAGCCTGATAAACAGCGTATGCGGTACCCACGTTTTGAACTATTGCTCCAACGTTTACAGGAATGGCGGGAGGAGCAGGAACCTGACGGCGGATAACGGCGTCGACCAGCTGTTTCTCGCCGCCTTGAGGATAGCGTTGCTGAAGTGGAACCACCTCTACGTGGTATTCTGTATTCCCGAAAACTTCGGCACACTTTTTGGTCAGCAGGTCGATGGCTTTGGGCTTGTTGGTCTCTATGCCGATGTAGCCGCGAGTCACCTTGGCAGCTTTCATCAGCAGCTCCAGGCCTACGAGTATCTCGTCGGCATGCTCCATCATCAGACGGTAGTCGGCAGTGATATAAGGCTCGCACTCCACGGCGTTGATAATGACGCATTCAGCCTTGGCCGTAGGTGGAGGGGTTAGCTTGATGAACGTGGGGAAACCGGCACCGCCCATGCCTGTGATGCCTGCTGCCTTGACGCGTTCCACAATCGTCTCAGGGGTCAGTTCAGGATGGTCTTTCACCAGTTCCAGCTTGTCGCTGCGGTCGATGCGCTCCTCCCATTCGTCACCCTCTACGTTGATGATGATGCAGGGCTTGCGGTAGCCCGTGGCGTCGATGGCCGTGTCAATCTTGAAGACGGTGCCGCTGACAGACGAGAAGATGGGAGCGGACACGAAGCCGCCGGCCTCGGCAATGAGCGTGCCCACCTTCACCTTGTCGCCCTTCTGGACGACGGGCTTGGCGGGAGCACCGATATGCTGGCTCAGCGGGAAGATGGCCTGCTTGGGCAGAGGTGCAGCCTTGGTAGGCACTTCATGGGTTAGCTTGTTTTCGGCGGGATGAATGCCGCCAATTCGGAATGTTCTGATATTCATGCGCTTGCCTCCTTTCTTTGAAGATTCTCCGGAGTTCCCGGAGTTCCCGGTCTTTCTGGAATATCCGGTTTTTCCGGACTTTCCGGATTTTCCGGCTTTGGCTTCGGGGCAGGGAAATTCACGGCGACGATGGCGTGGGTCGGACAAGCCTTCTCACACTTGCGGCAAAGACGGCACTTGTCGGGGTCGATATAGCTCAGGCTTCCTGTGAGGGTGATGGCCTCGAACTGGCACTCCTTCACACACTTGCCACAGCCGATGCAGCTCACTTTGCAAGCCTTCATCGATACGGCACCCTTGTCCTTGTTGACACACGACACATAGACACGCCGTCCCTTCGGCCCTTTCTTACGCAGCTCGATAATGCTGCGCGGACAGGCCTTTGTGCAGGCTCCACAAGCGGTACATTTCTCCTCGTCCACCTCGGGAAGGCCAGTCTCGGGGTTCATGCGGATGGCGTCGAACTGGCAGGCTGCTACACAGTCGCCACACCCCAGACAGCCATAGCCGCAGGCAGTCTCGCCGGCTCCGCAAGAATGCATGGCGGCACAAGTGCGCAACCCTACATACGTGGCCGTCGTTGGCCGGTGCTCACAGCTTCCGTTGCAACGTACCACGGCCACCTTCGGCTCGCCGTTGGCAATGGCCATGCCCAGCAAGTCGGCCACGCGTCCCATCACCTCCGAGCCTCCAACGGGACAGTTCAGCCCCTCCAGGCTGCCCTTGTCGGCTCCTTTCACCAATGCGTCGGCCATGCCTCCGCATCCGGCAAATCCGCACCCGCCGCAATTCGCGCCAGGCAGGAACTCGTTGACCTGACTGATGCGCGGGTCTTCATAGACAGCGAAACGCTTGGAGCAGACATAGAGCACTACTGCAGCTATGAGTCCGATGGCTCCCAGCACTATCACCGCAATTAAAATGAAATCCATAAGTATTTCCAGTTTTATTCGTTTGTTTCTTCCAGTCTGAACGATATTTTCCTTTCAATGCGGACTCGCATCAACCATACTATAATATAGTAAGGAATAAGCGAACCTAGCATGACCAATGCTGTCGTTCCCTCGCTGCTTCCCACAGCTTTCAGCACCACCAGCATAACCAGCATAAGTATCAACGGCAGTCCAAAGCATATAAGTAATGCCTTGGAAGCCACGGCACTGTCTGTAGTTACCACTACATTTTGTCCCACTTGCCATTGACGGCCATCTGCTGTCACGTCAACCAGCTTCTCTTTGGCTTCGGCAGCGTGGCAATGGGCTGCCACACTGCATCCTGCACAAGAAGATGCCTGAACGATGCGAACTCGCACCTGCCTTTCATCTACAGATTCAACGATTCCATCGTGACGTATCTGGTTCTTCATTGCGGGTGCAAAGTTACTAATAAGTTAGGAGTTAGGAGTCAGGAGTCAGGAGTTTTTTTGTGATTGGAACTGATAAAAAACGTTAAAGCGCTGCATTTAACTGCTGTCTTCTGGCTACTAACTCCTAACTTTTCACTACTTTTGCATTCTAATATATCATTAGAGAAAGCAATATGAGAGCTACAGACCAGACTATCCAGCAGATAGAAAGAGCATTGTTGAAGACGGCTAGCCGTTTTCCTGCTACGGAAGAGGCGTCGGTAATGACCGACATTCACGTCAGGGTGACCCAGGAGTCGGGCGAACTGATGACGTTCGACGACGATGACAACGAACTGATGCGTTGTGTCGTGGAGCAGTGGATTGACAACAAGGACGACGACTTCTATGACCATGTGGCAGAGTGCATCAAGAAGAGCATCCTGAAGCAGAAGGACGTGCTGGAGAACATGTCGATTATCAAGCCCTATTCCTTCGTGCTTGAAGATGACGACTGCGACACGCTGAAGGAGCTTTATGTGGTCGATGACGACATCGCCATCATCGATCCCCTGTCTTTAGAGAGCTTTGACAGCGACCTCGACGACTTTATCGATAAACTGCTCAAGTCGTAAGCCCGTGATGAAACCACAGTCACTGGTTCGGTTCATCTCACGTGTCGACACATGGCGAGCCACCCATGTCAGCGAGCGCATGTTTGTGCTTATGCTGGCGTTCCTCGTGGGGTTCCTCTCTGCTGTGGCGGCCTACGTGCTCCACTTGCTGATTAACCAGATTGTGGCCTTCCTGACTGGTAATTTCAACGCCGGTTCCTTTAACCTCCTCTACCTGGTCTATCCTGTTGTGGGCATCCTGCTCACTATGCTTTTCGTCCGCTATGTGGTGAAGGACAACATCTCCCACGGCATCACCCGTATCCTCTATGCCATCAGCCAGAACCGCTCACGTCTGAAGGCCCACAACACCTGGAGCAGTGTGGTGGCCTCGGCCATTACTATCGGCTTTGGCGGTTCTGTCGGTGCCGAGGCTCCCATTGTCCTCACAGGTTCTGCCATCGGCTCGAACCTGGGCAAGCTGTTCCGGCTCGACAGCCGCACGCTGTTGCTCCTTGTGGGCTGTGGCGCAGCCGGTGCCATTGCCGGCATCTTCAAGGCGCCCATTGCCGGACTCGTCTTTACGCTGGAAGTGCTGATGATCGACCTCACCATGGCCTCGCTCATGCCCATCCTCGTCAGTTGTGTCACGGCAACCTGCTTCACCTATATATTCAGTGGCGACGCAGCCCTGTTTACCTTCCATCTGGATGACTCCTGGACGGTGGAGCGCATCCCGGCCTGCGTCTTACTGGGCGTCTTCTGCGGGCTGGTCAGCCTCTATTTCATTCGTGCGATGAGTTCCTGTGAATATATGTTCGCACGTCTGAAAAACCACCCCTATGTAAAGCTGGCCATCGGCGGCTCGCTGCTCTCACTGCTCATCTTCCTCTTTCCCTCCCTCTTCGGCGAAGGCTATAACAGCATCAACCTGCTGCTCAACGGCAGGGACGAGAGCGACTGGAGCCAGATACTGAACAATTCGCTCTTCGCCGGCCAGGAGAATTTGCTCGTCATCTACGTCGGACTGGTACTGCTCACTAAAGTATTTGCCACTTCTGCGACCAATGGCGGAGGCGGCTGCGGCGGTACGTTTGCTCCCTCGTTGTTCATTGGCTGTTTCAGCGGCTTCTTCTTCTCCCGGCTGTGGAATATCTACCAGCTAGGCATTCACGTGCCCGAGAAGAATTTCGCCCTGATGGGCATGGCCGGTGTCATGTCGGGCGTGATGCATGCTCCATTGACGGGCATTTTCCTTATTGCCGAGCTGACAGGAGGCTACAGTCTGTTCCTCCCACTGATGATTGTGTCGGTGTGCAGCTACCTGACTATCAATATCTTCGAGCCTCACAGCATCTACGCCACGCGTTTGGCACGCGAGGGAAAGCTCATCACCCACCATACCGACCACGCTGTGCTCACCCTGATGCAGCTCGACAGCGTCATTGACCGCGACTATATGTCCGTTGGCCCCGATACTGAGCTTGCCGGCATTGTCCGCAAGATCAGCAGCTCCAAGGGAAGTGTCATCCCCGTGCTCGATGCCGCTGGCTGCCTGCTCGGCGAGATCAGCATCAAGAACATCCGGCACGTGGTGTTCCGCATCGAGCTCTACCACCATTTCACCGCCAGCCAGCTCATGCAGGAACCGTCGGCCATACTTACCGACAGCCTGCCCATGACCATAGTCATGCGTACTTTCGATGACACCCATGCTGACTATCTGCCCGTACTCGATGCCGACGGTCACCTGAAGGGCTACCTCTCCCGCGATCATGTCTTGACACAGTACCGCAAGATGGTGGCAGACATGAGTGAAGATTAGGCGGGCTGCGCCCTAGTGGAGAATGATGAGTGAAGAATTGGCTACCGCTTTTTGATGAATAATGATGAATAAGGACGATTTACGCATTGTGTTTATGGGCACACCGGAGTTTGCGGTGGAAACCCTCAAGGCCCTGGTTGAGAACCATTATCCCGTGGTGGGCGTGGTGACGCAGCCCGACAAGCCAGTTGGCCGTCATGGGTCGGTACTGCAGCCTCCTGCCGTGAAACAGTATGCGCTGGAGCATGGCCTGCCCGTGCTGCAGCCTGAAAAGATGAAAGACCCCGCCTTCTTGGAGCAGTTGCGCTCCTGGCAGCCCAATCTGCAGGTGGTGGTGGCCTTCCGCATGCTGCCCGAGGTGGTGTGGGCCATGCCCCGGTACGGCACTTTCAATGTACATGCCGCCTTGCTGCCCGACTACCGTGGGGCAGCACCTATCAACTGGGCTGTCATCAACGGCGAGACCCGTACCGGCGTGACCACCTTCTTCCTCGACCACGACATAGATACAGGCCGCATCATCCGTCAGAAGCCGTTCGACATTCCCGACACGGCCGACGTGGAGTATGTCTACGACGGTCTGATGCACCTCGGGGCAGCACTTTGTCTGGAGACCCTGGAAGACATTATTGCTGCCGACGGCAAGCCGGCATCCCTTCCCCAAGACGAAAAGCTGGCTGTGCATGCCGCTCCGAAGTTGTTCAAGGACAACTGTCGCATCAACTGGGAGCAGCCGGCCCGCAATATTTATAATTTCGTCAGAGGACTGTCGCCCGTTCCTGGCGCATGGACCATGCTCAAAGCTGCCGACGGCACTGAGACCGTGTTGAAAATCTTCCGGACGAAGCTGCCCGCCGACGGCGCTCTCCCCACCGGCCAGTCCAGCGAGGTTCCCGGTACGCTGGTACGCGACAAGCGACATCTCTATGTCGTCTGCCGTGATGCTCTGCTTCAGATAGACGAGCTGCAGCCGGCAGGTAAGAAAAGGATGGAAGCCCAGGCATTCCTCAACGGATTCTGGCATGATGGGAAACAAATTTTATTATAATATAATATGAGATTAAAACTATTCATTACGACGATGGCACTCTCAGCCATTTCACTTTCGGCAGCTGCACAGCAGCTGGCCTCAGGCATTGACCTGAGCAACCTCGACAAGTCGGCACGCCCTGCCGATGACTTCTATCAGTATGCCTGTGGCGGATGGATGCAGAAGAATCCGCTTCCTGCCGCCTACAGCCGCTTCGGCTCGTTCGACAAGCTGGGCGAGGACAACAACAAGCGCATCAACGGCATCCTCGACGAGCTGCTGCACGGCATCTACAAGGTCGGCTCGACCGAGAAGAAGCTCTCCGACCTCTACAAGCTGGCTATGGACAGCGTGCGCCGCAACAACGACGGCGTGGCTCCCGGCATGGACATCATCCAGCAGATGGAGAAAGCCAAGACAAAGGACCAGCTCTTCGACATCCAGCTGCAGCTGGCTCCCTACGGCAACAACGAGTTCATGCGTGCCGGCATCTCTGCCGACGACAAGAACGCCTCGCAGAACATCCTGCAAGTGTCGCAGGGCGGTCTGACGCTGGGTATGAAGGACTATTATCTGGATACCGACCCGGAGACGACGAAGATTCGTGAGGAGTACAAAAAGCACATCGTGCGTATGTTCCAGCTCTTCGGCTTCTCCAAGAGCCAGGCTACGAAGAAGATGAAGAACATCATGCGTCTGGAGACGGAACTGGCCAAGGTGAGCCGCTCGCGCACCGAGCTGCGCGACCCGCAGCGCAACTACAACAAGACCACGCTCAAGGAGTTTGCCTCCAACTATCCCAACATCCAGCTGGAGCGCCAGGCTAATGCGGCCGGCATCGACTCGAAGTACTGCCAGGAGCTCATCGTGGGCCAGCCGGAGTTCTTCGCCGGACTCAACCAGCTCATCACCACGATGACCGCCGAAGAGTACCGCGACTACATGGAGTGGGGACAGATCATGTCTTCTGCCAGCTTCCTCGACGATGCCACGCAGGCTGCCAACTTCGAGTTCTTTGGCAAGGTGATGTCGGGCCGAAAGGAAGACCATCCCCTGTGGCACCGTGCCACACAGCAGGTCGAGGGCCAGATGGGCGAGGCGCTGGGTAAGATCTATGCCGAGAAGTATTTCCCCGAGGCAGCCAAGAAGCGCATGGTGGAGCTGGTGAAGAACCTGCAGATTGCCCTCGGCGAGCGCATTGCCGCACAGGACTGGATGAGTGACTCGACGAAGGTGAACGCCCTGCTGAAGCTGAACACCTTCTACGTGAAGGTGGGCTATCCCGACAAGTGGACTGACATGACGAAGCTGAGCATCGACCCCGCTAAGTCGTACTACGAGAATATCCGCGAGTGCCGCAAGTTCTGGACGGCATGGCAGATAGACCATACTGCCGGCAAGCCTGTGGACCGTGACGACTGGTACATGAACCCGCAGACTGTCAACGCCTACTATAACCCCACGACCAACGAGATTTGCTTCCCCGCAGGCATCCTGCAGAAGCCTTTCTTCGACATGGAGGCTGACGATGCTTTCAACTACGGTGCCATCGGCGTGGTCATCGGCCACGAGATGACCCACGGCTTCGACGACCAGGGACGTCAGTTCGACAAGGACGGCAACATGCACGACTGGTGGAAGGAGAGCGACGGCGCACAGTTCAAGGAGCGCACCGACAAGTATGCTGACTTCTTCTCGGCCATCAAGGTGCTGCCCGACCTCAATGCCAACGGCCGTCTGACGCTGGGCGAGAACCTGGCCGACCACGGAGGTCTGCAGGTGGCTTTTGCTGCCTTCAAGAACGCTGTGAAGCGCCAGCCGCTGACCGCCATCGACGGTCTTTCTCCCGAGCAGCGCTTCTTCCTGGCATACGCCGGCGTGTGGGCTGGCAACATCACCGATGAGGAGATTCGCAACCGCACGAAGAGCGATCCCCATTCCCTGGGCCGCTGGCGTGTGAATGGCGCACTGCCCCACATCGACATGTGGTACGAGGCATTTGGCGTGAAGCCTGGCGACAAAATGTTCATCCCCAAGGATCAGCGTCTGCCTTTGTGGTAAAGCAATGATATAGCAGTTGGCACAGGAATTCTTCTCCGGCGGTAGCCACTCCCCTCCCATCAAGGGGAGGGGCAGGGGTGGGGTCTGTAACTTTTTCCACTGAGAGTACACAGACGATATCAACTCGCTGAAGGAAGTTAGAGACCCCACCCCTACCCCTCCCCTTTAGGGGAGGGGAGTGCCCTGCGGAATAATTGATTAAGTGTCAACTGCTATATTATTGCCAAAGAATTTCGTAATGATACGGAAGTTAGCCTATTTGCGCAGCCGCTCCCCTCGAGGGGAGCGGCTGCTTAGTCTTTAGCCCAGGGGCTACTGCTATGTTGTTGCCTAAGAACTAGTTCTCCATCAGTTTCTGCGAGAGCTGTCCGTCGAAGCCTATCAGCGTCTCTATCATGTAGCACTGTTCTCCGTCGGGCAGGCAGACGGTGGCGTAGAAATGGAAGCCACGTGCGTCGACGTGACTGAAGCGTATGTTTCCCAGCACAGACTGTTCCAGAAACACTGCGGGCACGTCGGCGCTATATGCTTTCTTGTTGAAGTCACGGGTAAAGAGCCGTTGGTTCAGCTTGAACAGGCTTACGTGGATAATGTTGTCGTAATAGACCTTTTCCACCGCCACGCCGTCAGGTGTATAGGTGGTGCGCAGCACGCGGTTGCGCGTAGGGTTGACGGTGATGTACCAGTGGTAGCGCTGTCCGCCATAGTTCACAACCGAGTCCATATTGATGACTTCAGTCGTGTTGATGACTCGTGGCTTCTCCGACACGAAGTCTGGCAGGGTGTTGTCGGTGGAGTCGCGTTTCACCAGCTGTATTTTGTCGCCGGCATGGTTTTCAAACCAGAAGTTATGCTCCGTCTGTTTCAGAATGTGGTAGGTGTTCGTACCCAGTTCGATGGAGTCGCCGACGATGCGGAAGAAGGCCGGCTGGCTGGTGCCGTCGGCAAAGAAGATAGAGTCGCCCTCAGCCTTCATCATCAGCTCCTCGGTCTCGCTGTCCAACCATACGCCTTGCAGCATGGCCTTTGCCTCGACGTTCTCCTGAGGGGCCGTCTGCTCGGGTGCAGCATCTTTCTTCTCCGTCTTCCCGCATGAAGAGAGCGTCAGGCAAAGCAAGGAAGAAGTAAGGCATGCTGAGAATGCGGCGCAAAATATGCCTCCCAGCCTCACCCTCGTGCGGCTGGTCTTCATCATAGCGGCAGCAAATTCCTCATTCTTCATTCCTCATTCTTCCTTCCACCAAAATAGGGTTACTTTCCTATGCAGTGATACTCAAAGCTATTCTCCTCAAGTTCCTCGATATCAAATATGTTACGTCCGTCGATGACCAGTGCCTGCTTCATGGCCTTCTTGATGACGCCCCATGTGGGCAGGCGGAATTCTTTCCATTCCGTGAGCAGCAGCAGGGCGTCGGCATCGAGCACGGCGTCGTACATATCGCGGCAATAGGTAATCTTGTCGCCAATGCGCCGCTTGCACTCTTCCATGGCGATGGGGTCGTAGGCACGGATGCTGCAGCCGGCGGCCAGCAGCTTGTCTATCATGACCAGGGCCGTCGACTCGCGCATGTCGTCGGTCTCGGGCTTGAACGACAGTCCCCATAGTGCTATCGTCTTCCCCTTCAGTGCTTCCACGCTGCCGAAAGCCTTGACCAGCTTTTCGAAGAGGATGCTCTTCTGCCGCTCGTTCACACGCTCCACAGCCTTCAGCACCTCCATGGAATAGCCGTTCTGGTCGGCAGTCTTGATCAGAGCCTTTACGTCCTTGGGGAAGCAGCTGCCGCCATAGCCGCATCCAGCATAGAGGAACTTGCGGCCGATGCGTGTGTCGCTGCCTATGCCCGCACGTACCATATTCACGTCGGCCCCCACGCGCTCGCACAGGTTGGCAATGTCGTTCATGAACGAGATGCGGGTGGCCAGCATGGAGTTAGCAGCATATTTCGTCATCTCTGCCGATGGAATGTCCATGAAGATGACGCGGAAGTTGTTGATGAGGAAGGGCTTATACAGGCGGGTGAGGGCTTTCTTGGCCTTCTCGCTCTCCACGCCCACCACCACGCGGTCGGGACTCATGAAGTCCTTGATGGCGTTGCCTTCTTTCAGGAACTCAGGGTTCGAGGCCACGTCGAAGGGCACATCCACGCCACGCTTCTTCAGCTCCTCGTCAATGGCGTTGCGCACCTTTCTGGCCGTGCCGACGGGGACGGTGGACTTCGTGACCACCACGATATACTTGTTGATGTGCTGGCCGATGGTGCGTGCCACCTGCAGCACATATTTCAGGTCGGCCGACCCGTCTTCGTCGGGCGGTGTCCCCACGGCGCTGAACACAATCTCCTGATCGTTCAGCACAGAGGCCAGGTCGGTGGTGAATTTCAGTCGGCCGGCGGCCACATTCTTCTTCACCATCTCGTCCAGCCCGGGTTCGTAGATGGGAATCTCGCCTTTCTGCAGACGCTCTACCTTCTTGGCGTCCACGTCGACGCATGTCACGTTTACGCCTGTCTCGGCAAAGCATGTGCCAGAGACCAAACCGACATAGCCGGTTCCTACAATTGCTATATTCATTCTTTCTAGTTACTTATTCTAAAACAGCCATGCGTCACGCAGCAGCGGCTGTCTCAAGTCTTTCTCGCTCGTAATCACTTCGTCGGGGGCTATAGGCCAGTGGATGTCCAGCTCGGGGTCGTTCCAGCGTATGCCTGCCTCGGCCTGCGGGGCATATACATTGTCTACCTTATAGGTGAAGACCGCTTCGTCGCTCGTCACCAGAAAACCGTGTGCGAAGCCGCGTGGAATGAAGAACTGGCGCTTGTTCTCGCCGCTCAGCTCGACCATGACGTGGCGGCCGAAGGTGGGCGAGCCTTGGCGTATGTCGACGGCCACGTCGATGACGGTGCCTGATATGACACGTACCAGCTTGGCCTGGCTCCATGCTCCCTTTTGGTAGTGGAGGCCACGCAGCACGCCGCGCGACGACTTCGACTCGTTGTCCTGAATGAAATCCACCCGTCCTACATGCTCTTCAAACTCCTGGCGCTTCCATGTCTCCATGAAATAGCCCCGGGCATCGTTGAAGACGCGAGGCTCTAAGATGTAAACTCCCTCAATGTCAGTCTGTTTATAGTCCATTCTTAACCTCCATGATCCATGTGTTTTTGAAGAGACGGCTTTCGCTGCGCAACTGGCGCAGCGTGCTGGCGGCATCGCGCTCGCTTTCGTATTCTCCATAGACCACACGGCGTATCTTTTTGCTTCCGCTCACCAGGATGCGGGCGTCGCTGAAGCCTTTTTCCTCCAGCTGGCTGATGAAAGCCTTGGCATTGCGCTCAGTGACCTGGCTGGCCATGACGATGCAGAAGATGCCGTCGTCTACGGCTTTCGTCGGGTTCTCCGTAAACGTCATCTCGGGCATCCCGGCCAAGTCCTCCTCTTCACTGGCAGCGGGCGAGGGACTGTCAGCCTGCTGGGCAGACGGACGATGCGAGGGCGAGACGCTGATGAAGGCACTCTTCTGCACCTCGGCCGACTGAATGCTGTTCGACACCGGCGTGCCGATCATGAAGAACGCAATGATGGCAGCAGCCACAGCCACTGCGTTGCGCAGCCACGACATCTTGATGGTGATGGCATTCTCCTCAGGCACGGTCTGTGCCTCCGGCTGCACCTCCTCATCCTTTGCCACAGCACCTAGCGGTTTCATCTCGATGGAGCTAAGTCCGTAGAGCTCAGGAGTGAGGATGCCTGCCTCGCAGGGTTCAAACTCCATATTCCCCTCGCTGTTCAGGGTCAGCACGCCTATGCCGTTCAGCTCGTAGCTCCCCTTTGTCTCCAGGTGAGCACGCAGCTCGGCCACCTCGCTTTCTACGCGACGCAGGGCTTCAGGATAGCTGATGTCGTAAGTCTCTATATAAGACTGCACTAGCAGCGAATCGTTCAATTTCAACTGCTGGTTAAAACCTAGCGTACGGATAGGTGGAACGTACATTCCGTCCTGTTCATCATAGCGTGCATGCACATGATGAGCCATAAAACCACCCAGGCCCGGCACAATAACGCAGTCGTTGCTTAATAGAAGAATCTCTATATGTCTTTCCAGTTCGTTCACGAGTGCAAAGGTACAAAAGAGTTGGCAGTTTGGAGCGAGGAGCGAGGAGTTATTTGTCGGCGATTAACTTTTTTTACGATTTCTAACGGAAAAAAATCCTGTCTCCTCACTCCTAACTCCTAACTCTTTTGTACCTTTGCATCCCACAAATAAGATGATATAAAGCAAAATGAAAAGAGTACGCTGCCCCAAGTGCGATCATTACATCATCTTCGACGAGACGCAGTACGAGAATGGCCAGTCGCTGGTGTTCCAGTGCCCCGAGTGCGGCAGGCAGTTTGGCATACGCATCGGCGTGTCGAAACTGCGCCAGACGCAGAAAGAGGAGAACGAACACCCCGAAGAGCCTGAAAAAGCCGACTTCGGCTCTATCATTGTCATAGAGAACGTGTTCCACTACAAGCAGGTGCTGCCCCTGAAGTTGGGCGACAACACCATAGGCCGCTACCAGAAGGGCAACCCTGTCAGCACGCCCATCGAGACCGTCGACCCCAGTGTGGACCTGCTCCACTGCATCCTCAACGTCAGTCGCGACAAGCACGGCCGCCTGCGCTACATCCTCCGCGATGCCAACAGCAATACAGGCACCTTTGTCGACAACACCGAGATTCCGCCCCGCGAGCGCCGCGTCATCGGCGACGGCACCCTCTTCACCATCGGGGCCACAAGCATCATTCTTTCCTTACCGTCGGACACTGCGTCCGACCAGCAGACCGACTAGCAGATGGAAGTAAAGAAAAACTCGCTGAAGGCATGGGTGCTGGCCGCCCGGCCGAAGACGCTCACGGGTGCGGCAGTGCCGGTGATGATTGGCTTGGCGCTGGCGTGGACCGATGCCGCCTCTTTCTATCTGCCCGGCACGTTCAGCTGGGTAGCAGCCATCCTCTGCCTGCTGTTCGCCTTCATCATGCAGGTCGACGCCAACCTCATCAACGATTTCGTGGACTATGCCAAGGGTACCGACGACCGCGAGACGCGCCTCGGCCCAGAGCGGGCCTGCACCCAAGGATGGGTCAGCATCGACCGCATGAAGCAGGCCATCGCCGGCGCCACCTGTCTGGCCTGCCTGGTGGGCTTGCCGCTCGTCGGCTATGGCGGTCTGGAGATGCTGCTCGTCGGGGCAGCTTGCGTGCTGTTCTGCTTCCTCTATACCACACATCTTTCTTATATGGGTCTTGGCGACGTGCTCGTGCTGGTGTTCTTCGGCCTGGTGCCCGTCTGCGCGACCTACTATGTGCAGCTGCACACCGTCACCCTCGAGGTTGTAGTGGCCTCGCTGGCCTGCGGGCTGGTCATCGACGCCCTGCTGCTGGTGAACAATTTCCGCGACCGCGACACCGATGCCCGTGCCGGCAAGCGCACGCTGGTGGTGCGCATCGGCGCGCATCCGTCGCTGTGGCTCTATCTGGGCGTGGGCGTAGCCGCCTGCCTCATGGGGCTGGTCTTCGGCCTGAACGGCCGTTGGCTGGCTTTCCTTCTGCCCCTGCTCTATCTCGTGTTCCACGTGCTGACGTGGCTGAAGATGAAGCAGACGTGGCAGGGTAGGGCGCTGAACCGCTGCCTGGGCGAGACGGCGCGCAACATCTTTATTTACGGCCTGCTGGTCGCCATAGGTCTGCTGATAGGATGAGCATTACGACGCCGTTCATCCTTCACGGCGTCGTAACAGGCTTGTTCTCAGAATACTGCAGTGAAGCGTGTAGCCTCTGCCCGTATGACCTGCATTGTTCATGTTAACTGCCTGGGAGTGCTCCGCGTCTAGCGAAAACAAATAAAACATCGTATTACAAGGCGATATCCTATCAGCGAATCTGTTATCGTCGAATCGTTCTCCGTGGAAATAGTTAGAGACCCCACTCCTGCTTGAAGATTTTGTCCGCTTAAGGACAAAATCGCCCCGTAAGGGCAGGGTTCAAGAGGGGAAAGACTATGGGTAGGCAACCGCAGGTCGGGGCGCTCGCCCTCCCGTCGCTGGCTACCAAAGGGACTCTGGGAATGCGGCTACCACCGGAGAAGAATTCCAGGGTCCACTGATTTTTTTTGGCAATAATATAGCAGTTGACCCGGGACGTCTCCGGCGGTAGCCACATTCCCGACCTTCGGTCGCCTACCCGTAGCCTTTCCCCTCCCTTCAAGGCAATTGCGAGGAGGGAGCAATTGGGGAGCGAAGCGACGGTGGGGCGAAGCCGGGGCAGGGGTGGGGTCTCTAATATCCTCAACGAATCTCTTATCGTTTGTTCTTCTCGGCGGAAAAAGTTACGGACCCCACCCCTACCCCTCCCCTTGAAGGGAGGGGAGTGCCATCCGGCTTGCTCTCCGGCGGCATGCAGAAAAGTAATTACTGGGTCAACTGCTATATTGTTGCCTTCTGTTTTCATTCTTCTGGTCTTCTAAGTACAAACTTTCCGATGGCATCCATGCCGCAAATCATCTCCAGCATACCAAAAAAGTCATTTTCGTCCACTTTCCTCATTCTGCATAATGCCCGACGGTTGGCACCTTCTGGCAACATATTGGTGAACACAGGGAAGATGCGCTCCGAGTGATACACCTTCTGACTCTTGGGCAAGTTGACAGAAACAGGAGGGGTGCTGCCGTCGGCACGAAAAGCATCATCGTAGGTGAACTCATAGTTGCCCCTTGACAACTCAACAAGCTGCCCAGCATAGACATCACCGTAATACACATTCACTTTTCTCATCCTCTATGCTATTTAACCCGGATTGCATTTGAATAAACATTAAAGGTTAAATAATGTTGTAGAAAGGTGCCTTTTGGATGTGTTTTTGCGGTTATGGCTTTCTGATTTGGCTAAAGTTTGCTAAAATCTGGGGACTTCTGAGAAAAGTATGG
>JAILFU010000008.1 GCA_024697405.1 Prevotella sp. | reverse complement strand
AATTGCTCAAATGAATGACGTTAAAGAAATAATCTCGTTTCTGACAGACTTGTCGGAGAACAACAGCAAAGACTGGTTCCATGCCAATCGCCAGCGTTATACTGATGCCAAAAAGATGGCAGAGGCACTATGTGCAGAACTGATAGAAGGCATCCGAGGGTTCGACCCATACGTGGGCACATTGTCGCCCCAGGACTGCCTGTTCCGTATCTTCCGCGACACTCGTTTTGCCAAGGACAAGAGCCCTTATCGTCCGGGCTTTGGAATGTTTGTGGCGCGTGGCGGCAAGAAGACAGAGCTTCATGGCTACTTCTTCCAGATAGGTGCAGGCTCTGAGCACAATTGCGTGGCGGCAGGGCATTATTTCTGCCCGCCAAAAGTGCTAAACATTATTCGCGAAGACATACTTATGGGCAACGGCAACTTCCGTCAGGTGCTCTCTCAGGTTGACAACCGCTTGCAGATGGACTACTCAGGCTCCTATAAAAAGACACCTGCGGGCTTCCCCTCTGATGGTCCTGATGCCGCATTCTATCGGTTGCGTAACTTCGGTCTTTGGTACTATCCAGACAATGATTTCCTGGCGGCTCCCCATCTTGTAGAGCGACTGGTGGACATCTATCAGACGGCAAAACCCTTCGTAAGCTACATCAACAGAGCAATAGACTACAATGACGAGCAGTGAAAATAAGAGATTAATTTAAATTTAGCGAACAGATGGCACCTTTGAACCTCCTCCATATCGTCCTTATCTACCTCGCTGTCATTAACGTGGTCACTTTTTTCATGTATGGTATCGACAAGTGGAAAGCGAAGAAGTCCAAGTGGCGTATTAGAGAGACTTCATTATTGGGCTTGGCTGTACTTGGTGGAAGTGTCGGAGCTTGGTTGGGAATGAAGGTTTGGCATCACAAGACTCAGCATAAGAAGTTCAGGTATGGTGTTCCTGCTATTATCATTATTCAACTCGCAATAATCGTTTATTATCTCTATGAACATTAAGATGGACCCGATGGGCAGAGCCATTGCCGACTACTGGAAAACTAAGACGATGGTGAGCACCAATCGTCAGGCAGACAGGCTCAGAGTGTTCTCCCCGATGTTTGAGGAGGACGAGATACCCCTGACTACACTTTTCCGTAAATACAAGGCTATGCCAAAGATTGAAAGGAAAGCTCTCGACATGGTTACTGGTAAGACACTTGATGTAGGGGCTGGCTCTGGTTGTCATTCGCTTGTCTTACAAGAAAAGGGCATCGACGTGACAGCCATTGACATTTCTCCATTGTCCGTTGAGACTATGAAAGAACGTGGTGTTAAGAAGGTGTTTGAACAGGACTTCTTTGCTCTGGAGGGACAGTACGACACCATCCTAATGCTTATGAACGGTATAGGGATTGTCGGAACCTTGGAACGTCTGCCTGAGTTCTTCCGACAGCTCGACAAGATACTGGCTCCTAGAGGTCAGGTTCTGTGTGATTCATCTGACATAAGCTATGTGTTCGAGACTGAAAGGCTGCGGGTAGGCGACGGTACGTCGGGAACGGACTGCATCATAGAATTGCCCGATGACATGGCCTATTACGGTGAGCATAGTTTCCAGATGCAGTACAAGGACACCATTGGAGAACCATTCCCCTGGCTCTATATCGACGCTGACACCCTGAGAGAAGGGGCAGCGAGGAATGGATATTCAGTAGAAGTTGTGGCTGAAGGTGAGCATTACGATTACTTGGCAAAAATAACGAAGAAATGAGTTTCATCAAGTACATAGCAGACGAGCGCTCGGCCCAAAGGGACGCTTGCCCCAGCAGGAACCACTACAAGGAAGTCTTGTCCCTGGTAGGTAAAGCCAAACAGACGGTGTGGATTGGAACGACAGACATCAAAGACCTGTGTGTTGATGATAAGCCATTCCTTGCCCTGATTGCTTTTCCGCTCAAAAAGGGTATGGAGGTCAGGGCGATTTCTGCTCATTGACGTTGGCTGCTGTTATCTGGTTCTCTTTCATATTAAACCATAATGTTGTAATGCCCCCAGGATCCCATCATCATCAACGGAAGTGGTCGTGTAGTCTGCTTCGTTTTTTAGTGATTCAAGCGCATTACCCATGGCTATCCCGATTCCAGCAGCTTTTATCATGGAGATGTCATTGCCACCATCACCAAAAGCCATTGTGTTTTGAGGATTCAGCCCTAAGTGAGCAGCCAAAGTTAATAACCCCTCTCCCTTGTCTGCTCCTTTTGCCGTAATGTCCGTAAATGCAGGATGCCATCGGCCAGAGGTGCAGCTTGGAATACGCTCCATCAAGTCACGCTCGTATTCTTCTGGGAAGAACGGTGTCAACTGAAGGATTCTCTGTTGGAGAATCACATCCAAAGGCTTTGCCAGGTTGAGATTTTCCACGGCAATCTCCCCACGAAAGATCCTGTCGACCTCTCCATGTGGGTCAAGTACGGCCACATCTCTCTCTCCAACTACAATCAGTCCGTAGTTCTTGTTCTTCGCATCCTCTACTACGGTCATTACAGTTTCTTGGGGAATATTTTTGCACCGGACTACTTCATTGCCGACAAAGCATAAGGCTCCGTTGATAGTCACATAGCCGTCTATCAGATGTTCAATGGCACCAAGATTAGTGATAATCAGCGGAGGACGGCCTGTTGAAATAAACACTTTGTGACCGTTAGCCTTGGCTTGGGTAAGAGCAAATATAGTGGATGCTGGGATCTCGTGTGTCTTGAAACTCACCAGCGTCCCGTCGATGTCAAAGAAAAGAGCAGTGCGTACTGGCTCTTGAGCAGTGAGTACTGGCTCTTGAGCAGTGCGTACTGGCTCTTGCGCATGCTTGATTCCCAATTTTTTTCCAAAGCATCTTCGGAACTCACTTTCAAAGTTCGGGGTCAGTATGTCTTTGCCCATAGCCTCACGAATCTCCTGCATCGTCCAGAATCGGCCACCATCAAGTTCTTCCATAGACGGATGAATCTCCCCGTCGTAACTAGTTCTGTTTACATAGACCAGTTCCCGCTCTCGCTTACTTTCAAACACATATTTGTCAACGAACTCAGAAATGAAGTCTGTAATGCCTAATTCTTCACGGACTTCACGACGCAATGCTTCATCTGATGTCTCACCATAATCTATGTGTCCTCCAACGGCTGTGTCCCATTTTCCTGGCTGTATGTCTTTCCAGTCTGGTCGCCTTTGAAGATAGATGTCGCCTTTAGAGTTGAATACATGAAGATGCACGACAGGATGAAGCACTTTGGAGCCGCTGTGACATTCGCCCCTTGTAGCAGAACCAATTACTTTTCCACTTTCGTCTACTATCGGGAATATCTCTTGCTGATTATCCATTAGTCCTTAAAATCTCTTAATCAGTTTAGCTGGGATTCCGCCCGCTTGCAGTATCAGACTCCACGTCTTTAGTCACAACTGCTCCAGTTCCCACAATGGCATTTTCACCTACAGTAACTCCTGTTCTCACCAGCATGCCGATGGATAACAATGAAGTGACCCTCGCCATATTCCGTCGTATCGAGCAAATAAAGAATGCCTACTGCAGCCTTGAAACGCGCGAAAGGAGTGTTGTCGTACAATGAGCGGTAAAGCTTGCGGGAAACATTTTCCGGCTCGTTAAGGCAATTGCGGGCTGGTCTGACGTGGAAACGGCGATGAAGGAACTGACGAAGAAACGGTATTCATTAAGCAATACCCACGACGACCTGCCATTATTTGATGAACTTCACCTTCGAGGCGTCGCGGGGCTTGGCATCGGGCTGCTCGTCGGGATAGCCGATGGCGATGATGTAGTTCAGCCTGTAGTCGGCGGGGATGTCGAGCCGGTCGAGGAAGAACTTGCACTTCTCGTTCGACAGGAGAAAACGGACGGGGCCGCCCAGGCAGCAGGTGCCGAGGCCCATCGACTGCGCCGCCAGCATGATGTTCTCGCCCAGCAGGCCGGCGTCCAAATCGCCGCCCTTGGCCGGTGTGCAGACGCAGATGAGATTGGGCGCATTGCGGAACATGTTCTTGAAGTCTTTGTCGCGCTTCACCTGCTCGGCATTCTCCTGTTTGTAAACCGCTGTCACGTCGGCAATCAGCTTCTGGTCTTCCACCACCCGTACTATCCACGGCTGAGCGTTCATGCCGCTGGGTGCATTGATGCCGCACTTCACGATGACCTCCAGCTTCTCGTGCTCCACGGGCTTGTCGAGGTACTTGCGGATGGAGCGCCGTGCCATGATGTTGCTCAGGACGGGGTTAACCTCCAGGCAAATATCTGCCTCGACGCCAGCCATCTTATCCGTAGGCTCGTAACGCTTCAGCACACGTCCGTCGCGAGAAACCAGGAACTTCGTGAAATTCCACTTGATGTCCGACTTCTTATCGTATTCGGCATCCTGTTTGCGGAGCATGCCGTCCATCATCTTCCCCCGCTGGTCGTTGGTGTCGAAACCGCTGAAGCTTTTCTGTGCCTTCAGCCAAGTGTAAAGCGGATGCTCGTTGGCGCCGTTCACCTCTATCTTGTCGAACTGCGGAAACTGGATGTCGAAGTTGGCCGTGCAGAATTCATGAATCTCCTTGATGGTGCCTGGCGCCTGCTGCCCGAACTGGTTGCAGGGGAAATCGAGAATCTCCAGTCCCTGGCTGTGGTACTTCTCATAGAGTGCCTCCAGCTCCTTGTACTGCGGTGTGAATCCACAGCGTGTGGCCGTGTTCACAATGAGCAGCACCTTGCCCTTGTAGTCGGAGAGCGACACGTCCTTATCCGCATCATCCTTTACCTTGAAGCCGTAGATGCCCTGCGCTGAAAGGTTCAGCACGCAGGCCATTGCCAATAGGCTTAAAATAGTTCTTCTCATACGTTGTCTGTTTTAGTGTTGTTATTATCTGATAAAATTCATGAACTGAGGACGTTCGTCGCGCTTGGGAGCAGGATTTCCGCCGGCGTGAATCTTCTGCAGCAGGAAGGCCATATTGGTGGCCAGTGTGCGCATGGTCTGCATGCCCTCGGTGTCGAGTTTCACCTCTCCCTTGCCGGCGCCGTAGGCGATGTTCCAGTACTGCGAGGTGACCACGGGCATGTTCATCATCTCGAACATCATGTTCATCGTCTGAAGCGTGGCCGTGGCGCCGCCTCTCCTACATACGGCCAACGCCGCAGCAGGCTTGTTCTGCACCAGATGTCCTGCCGAAAAGAACAGCCGCTGCATCAGCGACAGCACGCCGCCGTTGGGCTGGCCGTAGTAGACGGGCGTACCCACGATGAGCGCATCTGCCGTAGCCATCTTCTTGGTAATGACGGCGCAGAGGTCATCGTCGTAGACACAGCCCTTGCCATTGTTTTGGTGACAGCCGCCACAATTGATGCACATGCGTATGGGCTTTCTGCCAATCTGCACGATTTCGGCCTCCACTCCATGTTTTTGCAGCGTCGTCTCAATCTCCTGCAGGCAGCAGAATGTGTTGCCGTCGGGTCTCGGACTGCCGTTGACCATGAGTACTTTACATTTGTCTTTGCCTTCGTCGGTCGCTTTATTCAACATCGCCGATACGGGCGATACGACAGCCGCTCCTGCAGCCGCCATTGTGGCTTTCTTGATGAAATCTCTTCTGTCCATTGGAGTTATCGTTTAGGGTAAATGTCTACAGAGTCAGCAAGCATGTGTTAGCGGCTGCAAAGTTAAGAAAAATGTTTGAAATATACAACATCCGGTGTGTTAAAAATGTCTTTTTTCCTCTAGGGGGCCTGCTTTCCCGTCTGTTGTTTCATCCCCTCGAAGAACTGCTGTTGCAGCTGCTTGGCCAAGTGGTTTTCAGGATTAATTTTCAGGGCCTTCTCATAGTTCTCCATCACTTGGAGGTAGTAGCGCTGGCCGTTCCGGGCGGGATCCTGCACGATGCGCACCATATAGAGGAATCCGCGCAAGGTACAGACATCCGACGGGTCGGCACCTTTCATCCTTTCCATCTTGCCGATGGTTTGCTCGGCGTCGGCCAGCAGATTTCCGGTCTGCTCGGCATGAGGGTTCATCACGGAGAAGTTGAGACTTTGCAGTGCCGTCTGATACTTGGGCAGGATGCTGTCAGGAAACATGGCATCGATGCGTTTCAGCTCGGCGATGCAGTTGAGGAAAGCCTCTGGCGAGGGCTGCCGAAGCTTGCTGAGCGACTGGCCTACGAGTGTCTGCAACTGCGAGGGCAAAGCCGGCTGCTGCTCGCCTGCCTGCAAGCTTTTTTGGGCGTTCATACTGACGGTGGCCATCAGGCAGAGAGCGATGGCGAGGACACGGTGTTTAGAAATTAGAAATGTCATAAGCTTTGTTATTTTTAAGTGAAACAAAAATGCCGATATAGAAGAAACGGTTGCGGTTGGCAGTGACTGCAGCGCCGTCGGCGTTATAACGGAAAATGTTGGTGCGGCCGAAGATGTTGCTCAGCGAGCTGTAGACGATGACCTTCGGGCTGACGAGCCAGGTGAGGTTTGCGTCGACACTGGCGTAAAAAGGCGTGGTGCCGGTGGGGAACTTCCTTCCGTTGGCATACGACCCGGCCAGTCCGACGATGGTTTTGCCGATGGCGTATTTCAGGGTGAGGCGCAGATTATGACGCGAGGCGTAGTCGGGTGTGCGCAGGGTGGTGTAGTCCAGGTAGAGGCGTTCTGAGTCGTTGAAGGAATAGGACAGCGTGGTGGCCAGGTTCTTGACGAGCGAATGGTTCTCCACGAAGATGTCCAGCCCCCGGCTGGTGCCATAGCCGTCGGCGGTGTATGTGCCTCCTTCCCAGCTCTCCAGAGGACTGGGGGCCAGCGTGTTGAGTAGGGGCAGGCGATGGTATTTCTTGTAGTATGGCTCTATGCGCAGCAATGTGTTGCCCGTGCTAAACTGCATGCTGAGGATGGCATGTGTGGCCACGCTCTGTGCCAGGTGCTTCCCGCTCATGGCGACATAGTCGTCGGCTGCGGTCTGGCTGTATTGTCCCAGCAAGGCCGACAGCTGGAAATGCCTGCTGGGCACATAGCTCAATGTGGCGCGGGGCATCAGCAGCCAGCCGCCGTCGCAGCTGGCATGTTCCGCCCTGGCTGAGAGGCTGAGAAACAATTGCGGCACCAGGCGCAGCTGGGCGTCAGCAAATGCTGCCGGCAGATGGTAGTCGAGGCGGTAGCGGCTGTTGTCATACCGTTTCGTGCTGTGGCGCAGATAGTCTTCCAAGCCTGCCGACATCTTCAGCACGGGCGAAAAGACCTTGCGAAGATCCGCTTTCAGATGAATCTCGTTGCGGAAGTTGTGATAATGGTCGCCGGCAGTCTGCGCATTGTCGATGTCGCAGACGACCGATGAGCAGGCAATGCCCGCGAACAGGCGGTAGCCTCGCCCGATGTCGGACTTGAGCGTGACATTGGCATAGGTGTTGTGCTCGCCGAGCGAGAGGCTACGGGCAGACGAGCCTTGGCCGGTGATGAGCTGGCGGTCGTCGATGTGCTGGCCAAGGGAAGTGAGGTCGTAGCCGACGTATGATTTCAGGACGGTGGCCGGCGAGAACTCTGCCTTATACTGTGCCTCGCATGAGAGTTTGCGGTAGGGCCGTGTCCAGTCGAGACGGTCGGGGAACAGGGCGTCGTACAGACCCATGCTGGTATAATCGACGTTGAACGACAGACTGCTCGCCGCGAAAGCCTTCGTGCCCCCGATGTTCCAGTCGACTAGCGACGCGCTCACACCCAGCTTGTCGCCTGTCGCCACGTCGGTGGTCTCCATCGGCAGCACCGACGACAGCGCCTGGCCATATTCGCCGCCATAGCCGCCAAGCGAGAAGTTGATGCCTTTGAACAGGAACGGCGAGAAACGTCCGCGCACGGCATTGTTCTCGGCGTTGGTGGAGTAGGGGATGAGCACGTGCATGCCGTTGACAAACGTCTGGCATTCGTCGCTCTCGCCGCCACGGACATACAGCTTGCCGTTCTCCCCCACCATCTGTGTGCCCGGCAGGGTCTGCAGTGCCGCCACGATGTCGCCGCACGAGTTGCCCGCCATCACCACGTCGAGTGCGTCCATCGTCTTGATGTTGTCGCCCCTGCCGAAGCTGTAGGTGCTGGCCGTCACTATCACCTCGTCGATGGCTGTCGCCTGCGGGTGCATCGTGATGAGCAGGCCGGAGGTCTGGGCGGTGGTCAGCGTATAGTCGTCATACCCGATGAACGTCACGCGCAGTGTCACCTCGCCCGGAGCCTGTCCGTCTGGCTGTAGTCTCTCGCCCGTCTTGCCGGTCTGGAACGAGAAACGCCCGAGCGAGTCGGTCAGGCAACCGTCGATCGTACCTAATATAAATACATTGGCTCCGGCCAGCGGCGTATGCCCGTCTGTGACGATGCCTGTTACTGTGGTCTGGCTCATCGCACGGCAGGCGACGAGCAGCATGAGGATGATGTGTGTCAGTCGATGTTTCATGCCGCAAAGGTACGGCAAGAAAATGATACCGCCAAAAATCCCTGACAGACAGCTAGAACCGGTGACAGGAAACTATGGCGGCGGACGAATGACTATCCCGGCGGACGAATGACTAAGCGATGAACGAGCGCAGTTTCGGGACGTAGGTGCGCGAGACAGGCACCGTCGACGGACAGTTTCCG
>JAILFU010000220.1 GCA_024697405.1 Prevotella sp. | reverse complement strand
GGCAATCGCGAGGAGGGAGCGATTGGGGAGCGAAGCGACGGGGGCCGGAGCAATTGGGGAGCGAAGCGACGGTGGGGGCGAAGCCGGGGTTGGGGTGGGGTCTCTAACTTCCTTCAGCGAGTTTGATATCGTCTGTGTACTCTCAGTGGAAATAGTTACAGACCCCACCCCTGCCCCTCCCCTTAGGGGAGGGGAAAGGCTACCGCCGGAGAAGAATTCCCAGGTCAACTGCTAAGTCATTGCCAGAGTGAAAGATGAAAATGTGAAACAATGAAAAGAGATAAGAAATTGACTAGTCCTATGGATCGCAGGGATTTCCTGCAGCGGTGCGGCACGCTGCTGATGGCTGGCGTGGGTGTGGCCACTGGCGGTGTGCTTGCCACCAGAGCCAAAGGCAAGGAGGGCGATACCTTCTGGCAGATAGACCCGTATGCCTGCACCCAGTGCGGACGGTGTGAGACGGAATGTGTGCTCCCCGTGTCGGCGGTGAAGTGCTTCCATGCCAACCGCGTATGCGGCTATTGCGACCTCTGCGGCGGCTACTATCGCTCTGGCGTGAAGGAGCTGAATACAGCCGCCGAGAACCAGCTCTGTCCTACGGGTGCCATCACCCGCCAGTTTGTGGAGGAGCCCTATTTTGAATACACCATCGACGAACGGCTCTGTACGGGCTGCGGCAAGTGTGTGAAGGGTTGCACCTCCTTCGGCAACGGCTCGTTGTTCCTGCAGATTCAGCAAGACCTCTGCCAGCAGTGTAATGAGTGTAAAATCTCGCGGGTGTGTCCCTCCAATGCCATCAGACGAGTGTCATACGAAGAAGCTTATCAACTGAAAGACCATGCGTAGAAACCTTTCATTAGCAGTCACGTCGCTGGCCAGTCTGCGGGCGACGGGCGAGGCCCGGTTTCCCAAGCCCGACTTCACCTCTGGCTACCAGTATCCCGACATTGAGCATGGTGTGCCGCTGGAGTGGCTGTGGAATGTGGTGGACATCGTGCTGCTCATTGCCCTGATGGGCGTTGTGGCGTGGGCAGCCTACCGTCGCAGGAGCCGTGGGGTCATCCTGGGCGTGTCGGTGGTGTCGGTAGCCTACTTCGGCTTTTTCCGTAGCGGCTGTGTATGCAGTGTAGGCAGCATCCAGAATGTGGTGCTGGCGCTGACCGACTCCTCCTACCATCTTCCCTGGTATGTGCTGTGCATTTTCATTCTTCCGCTGCTGGCGGCCCTGCTGTTTGGAAGAGTGTTTTGTGCCGGCGTGTGTCCTTTAGGTGCGCTTCAGGAGCTGGTCAACGTGAAGCATTTCCGCCTGACGCGAGCGGTGTCTGCCGCCTTGTCTGTCATCCCGTGGATCTATCTGGCCTTCGCCATCCTCTACGCAGCCACCCGCAGCCAGTTTCTCATCTGTCGTTTCGACCCCTTCGTGGGCATCTTCCGCTTGGGCGGCGACCTTGGCATGGTCGTCTTTGGCGTGTCGCTGTTGCTGCTCTCCGTATTCGTCGGTCGCCCCTTCTGTCAGTTCCTCTGCCCTTACGGTGCCCTGCTCTCGGTGTTCAGTTCTTTCTCTTGGAAGAAACCTGCCGTCACCTCCAAGACGTGCATCAATTGTGCACTGTGCATCAAGTCCTGTCCTACGGATGCCATCCGTTCACCGCAGACCAGCAAGGCCAGCGAGTCGAGGTCGGCAGGTGTCAGACGGGTCATCCTCTTTGCCGTGTTGCTACCGGTCTTCACGCTGGGTGGCGCCCTGCTTATAGGCGGACAGAGCGATGCACTTAGCAGCGCACACAAAAGTGTATACCTTTACGAGCTCATTCAGGAGCAGCAAGCTAACCCCGAAATGGAGATGCCCTTGGAGGTGGAGACCTTCCATGCGCTGGGAGGCGACATCGCTACGCTGGAGGCTGAGGTTACGGAGGTGCGGCACCAATATGCTTTCTATGCCCATCTGGCAGGTGCCCTGATAGGCTTTGTGATAGGTCTTAAACTGCTTCGACTCTCTGTCAAGCGTTCCCGAAAGACCTATGAGATAGATACTGCCCGATGCACGATGTGTGGCAGGTGCTTTAGTTATTGTCCTCAAAACATAGTCAAAAAAGATGAGAAAGCTTTATAGAAATGTGGCCATCGTGACCGCCATTTTCATGTTGGTGCTGACGGTGATGCTAGGTGTCAGCTATTATCAGATGCAGCAGGTGTCGCCCCTGGAGTCGGAGGTGGTGCAGACGCTGAAGGAGTTGAACGAGACGGGCTCCCTCTCTATGGGGGAGGACGGAGGAGCGGACCAGGCCTTGCAGCAGCAGGTGCGCGAGCTGGACCTCCTTTCCCGCAAGGCTTATTTCGTGAAGGAGGGTCAGCTGAAGCTGGGCCTTATCATTCTGCTGGCTATGGCTGGCGTGCTGGTGGTCAGTCTGAACTGCTATTATCGCGGAACGAAGTCACTTCCCGACAAGCAGCTCGATCCTATCGATGAATGGATGAACAAAAGCCGTTCGCGCCGTTACATCACTTGGGCCTCGGCAGGAGCTGCCGCTGTGGTGCTGGCTATGGTTGGCCTTCAGCATGCTGGCCTGACGGGGAAAATGTCGGGGGCGGGGACTGAAGCCTCGGCGGTATCGCAGCAGACGGGACAGGGCACAAAAGATGGGGACTCCCTCCTTGCTGCTGTCGGCACGCTGGGAGCGAACACCGATTCGCTGTTGGTGGCTTCCGACACGCTGAGCGCAGACGCTGCCGCTTTGCTGGCAGCTGCCGATTCGGTGGCAACAATAGAAACAGCAGACAGCCTGCCGATACCTAAAATCACGTCGAACGCCTTCCGGGGCAACAACTCATCGGGCATTTCCTCTGCCCGGGGCATTGCCACCAGCTGGAACCTGAACAGCAAGAAGAACATTCTCTGGCAGTCGACCATACCGAAGCATGGCTATAACTCGCCGGTCATCAATGGGCTGAACGTGTTCATCACCGGGGCAGACGAACAAGCCCGCGAACTCTATTGCTTCGATGTCTATACGGGCGAACTGAAGTGGAAGGTCGTGGCCGACAATATCCCTGGGTCGCCATCGGCCATGCCGAAAGTCAATGCCGACACGGGACTGGCCGCCAGCACCGTGGCCACCAATGGCCGTCAGGTGTGCGCCATCTTTGCCACCGGCGACGTCGTCTGTGCCGACATGGAGGGCAAGCGCCTTTGGGCGAAGAATATTGGTTTGCCCGATAATCACTACGGCTATGCTTCGTCGCTGCTGATGTTTGGCAACGAGCTGATTATCCAGTATCAGAACAACACGGGGGCAAGGATTATGGCGCTGAGCACAGCCAACGGAAACCAGATATGGAGCAAGGCGGGCAACGACAAGATAGCATGGAGCTCGCCCATCATCGCCAAGCTGGGAGGAAAATCGGCCTTGGTCGTGATGGGCAATCCTGCCATTGCTGCCTATAATCCCAATAACGGAGAGGAGCTGTGGCGGGTGGACTGTATGACGGGTGAGGTAGGGTCGAGCCCTGCCGCTGCCGACGGTGTGGTCTACGGTGCTAGCGAATACTCCAAATGTATCGCCATCGACGGGGCCACGGGAGAGACGCTCTGGGAGGCTTCCGACTATCTGCCGGAGTGCTCGAGCCTGTGTGCCACGAAGAGCCTGGTGTTCTGTGCTACGAGCTACGGCATGGTGTGTGCCTACGATGCAAAGACGGGAGAGCTGGTAAAGGAGCATGACCTGACCACGCCGTTCTATTCCTCACCCGTGGTGGCCGACGGCAAGGTGTATCTCTTCAGCAACACCGGCAAGGTGTATATCTTCTCGGCGAGCAACTTCAACCTCGTCAATTCGTTCGAGACAGGAGAGAAGACCTTTGCCACGCCCGCCTTCACGGATGGCATGATGATTGTAAGGACGGACAAGTCGCTTTATTGCGTGAAAAAAGAATGA
>JAILFU010000181.1 GCA_024697405.1 Prevotella sp. | reverse complement strand
CGTAGGTACGCGATATGGGTTGGATGCTGTCGCGTACCTAAAGGCACGCTTTTCTACCGTCTCTTTATACCAGCCATTGTAATGGCTGGCTACCAATGTCACGCCCCTATGGGGCTGGCTGCGCATCGCTTTCATAGCTTGGAACTTGAATTAAATGATATGTTTAAAAACTTAGCGAAGCATTAACGGAACATTTACGTATATTCGCGTATATTCGCGTCATGCCGTAGGCTCAAATGTCGCTCAATAGCTGGGTGGAGCAAAGCCCCCTCCGGGAGAGACGAGTGCCGGTAGCATCGACTCTGGCAGCGTCGTCCGTCTCGGTTATGGAATGATGACGCCTCAGTGTCGCCAACAGAAAAATAGATAATGTAAATAAGTTTTTTGCGAGAGTATTTCCGTTTTTCAATAATTATTTGTACCTTTGCAGCCAACTTTTCGATAGAACGAAATCATAGTTAAGTAGTCAATTAGCATAATTACAAAGATTTTCAGATATGGCAAAAGCATTAACAAGGACTGACTTCCATTTTGAAGGACAGAAAAGCGTGTACCACGGAAAGGTGCGCGACGTGTATAACATCAACGACGACCTGATGGTGATGGTGGCCACCGACCGCATCTCGGCCTTCGACGTGGTGCTGCCGAAAGGCATCCCCTTCAAGGGTCAGGTGCTCAACCAGATTGCCGCCAAGTTCCTCGATGCCACCACCGACATCTGCCCGAACTGGAAGCTGGCCACGCCCGACCCGATGGTGACCGTGGGCCTGAAGTGCGAGGGCTTCCGGGTGGAGATGATCATCCGCTCCATTCTCACCGGCTCTGCCTGGCGTGAGTATAAGAACGGCTGCCGGGAGCTGTGCGGCGTACGTCTGCCCGACGGCATGAAGGAGAACGAGCGCTTCCCCGAACCCATCATCACCCCGACGACGAAGGCCGACGAGGGGCACGACATGAACATCTCCCGCGAGGAGATCATCGCCCAGGGCATCGTCTCGGCAGAGGACTACGCCGTGATGGAGGACTACACCCGCAGGATTTTTGCCCGAGGACAGGAGATTGCCGCCAAGCGCGGACTCATACTGGTCGACACGAAGTATGAGTTTGGCAAGCGCGACGGGAAGGTGTACCTCATCGACGAGATACACACGCCCGACAGCAGCCGCTACTTCTATGCCGACGGCTACGAGGAGAAGCTGGCCAAGGGCGAGCCGCAGCGCCAGCTGTCGAAGGAGTTCGTGCGCCAGTGGCTCATTGAGCACAACTTCATGAACGAGCCGGGACAGGTGATGCCCGAGATTACGGACGAGTATGCTGAGAGCGTCAGCGACCGTTACATCGAGCTCTATGAGCACATCGTGGGTGAGCCGTTCGACAAGGCAGCCACCACCGACGACTTGGCCTCCCGCATCGAGAAGAATGTGAGTGAGTGGCTGAAGACCAGATAGGCCGGAGATACAAGAAGGAATAAATAAATGTACGAGCAGGAGACGATAACCCCCTACGAGGCCGGCGGCGGGAAGGCGCAGCAGGTGGAGGCGATGTTCGACAACATTGCCCCCAGCTACGACAAGCTGAACCATCGCCTGTCGTGGGACATCGACCGAGGCTGGCGCAAGAGCGCCATCCGCCAGCTGGCGCCTTATCAGCCCCAGACCCTGCTCGACATCGCCACGGGCACGGGCGACTTCGCCATCATGGCGGCACAGATGCTGAGGCCACGACACGTCGTTGGCGCCGACATCAGCGAAGGCATGATGGACGTGGGACGGAGGAAGGTGGCGGAGCTGGGCCTGCAGGACGTCATCTCGTTTGAGAAGGAGGACTGTCTCAGCCTCAGCTACCCCGACAACAGCTTCGATGCCGTGACAGCAGCCTTCGGCATACGCAACTTCGCAGACCTGGACAGCGGACTGCGGGAGATGTGGCGCGTGCTGCGGCCCGGCGGCCGTCTGAGCATCGTGGAGCTGACCACACCCGTCAGCTTTCCCATGAAACAGCTCTTCAAGGTCTACAGCCACACCGTGCTGCCTATCTACGGGCGCCTTGTCTCGAAAGACAAGAGTGCCTACACCTATCTGACACGCACCATTGAGGCCTTCCCGCAAGGGGAGCGGATGATGGGGATTCTGCAGCAGGCCGGATTCCGTGAGACAGCTTTCCGGCGCCTCACTTTCGGCATCTGCACACTCTACACGGCCAGCAAATCGTAAATCGAAAATAATCGTAAATCAAGTACAAGATGGATAAATACGGACTCATAGGCTATCCCTTGGGACACTCGTTCTCAATAGGCTACCACAACCAGCGTTTTGCCGACGAGGGCATTAACGCGGAGTACATGAACTTCGAGATACCGTCCATCGACGAATTGCCCGAAGTACTCAGCCAGAATCCTGAGCTGAAAGGTCTCAATGTCACCATCCCCTACAAGGAGAGGGTGATGGAGTTTCTCGACTTCATCAGTCCAGAGGCGCGGGCCATCGGTGCCGTGAACGTCATCCGCGTGGTGCATGAAGGCAAAAAAATCATCCTGAAAGGCTATAACAGCGATGTCATAGGCTTCGTGCAGAGCATAGAGCCTCTGCTGGAGAGCTACCATAAGAAAGCACTGGTGCTGGGCACTGGCGGCGCCTCGAAGGCCATCGCCTACGGGCTGAAATCGCTGGGCGTCGAGCCGGTCTTCGTGAGCCGCTATGAGCGTCCGGGCACTATCCAGTATCAGAGCATCACGCCCGAAGTGGTGCAGGAGTATAACGTCATCGTCAACTGCACGCCGCTGGGCATGTTCCCTAAGGTCGACGCCTGTCCCTTGCTGCCCTACGAGGCGCTGGACGAGAGGAATATCCTCTATGACCTGATCTACAACCCCGATGAGACGCTGTTCATGAAGAAAGGAGCCGAGCGGGGAGCCACCGTGAAGAACGGGCTGGAGATGCTCCTGCTGCAAGCCTTTGCATCGTGGGAGTTCTGGAACGGGAGAGAGAAATAACAACAACTAAAGGGAAAGACATGATGAGGGATACCCATAGGTCATGTACCGTAGGATGCCTGGGCCTGCTGATTCTGGGCATTGCGATGACGGTGGCCTACAACGTAGGAGCTGTGAACACGGACGAGGATTCGTCGCAGTCGTCGCTCCTGCTCTGGGCCGTATTGGCCTTGGTGGGCCTTGCTGCCATAGGTTTGGCCATCAACAAGAAACGGCCCCACGACATGCAGGTCATCCAAGACCGTCGGCAGCAGATGAACAGTCTGACGGCACAATACAACCTCAAGGCAGGCAAGACGAAAAGCAGCAAGGAATACTCGGCTGTGAAGGGCGAATACCAAAAGGCACGTGCCAGCCTGCTCAACAGGTGGGAAGAGGATAATAAGGTGGCCAAGCCTGCCGTCACAGGCATCTGGAAGGCGCTGACTGCTGCGGGGGTGATTGCCACAACCATGATGGGCAGCTACGGAGCGGGAACAGCCATCGGGGTGAAGGACAGTTTCGTCAGTCTGGCCGACAACCGTGTGTGGAGTGCCGACAACATCCCCATGCCTCACATGGACGACCACAGCCTCTATGTGTCGAACCCCGACAGCATCCTCTCGCAGGAGGTGGAAGACAGCATCAACGCCACGCTGGGACAGCTCGACGACGTGCTGGGAATAGAGTCGGCAATGGTTATCGTGGGGCATATCCAAAACGACGACCCCATAGGCATGGTGCGAGGCATATACGAGAAATACAAGGTGGGCCGCGACGACCGAGGACTGGTCATCGTCGTGGGCTATCTGGACCACAGCTATTTCATAGCACCCGGTCGCAGTCTGGAAGGCGACCTCACCGATGCCGAATGCGAGCGGCTGGCACGGCGCTACCTCATCCCGAGCATGAAGGCCGAGCTGCCCGACAGCGGCATGCTCTATCTGGCGCGGGGCGTGCTGGCATTGATGACTGAGAAGGATATGCCACACATGACCGGACTTAGCAGCGCCTCGAGCGACGATGGAAACAACGCCCTCCCGCTCATGCTCTATCCATTCCTGTTGGCTCTGTGGGGCGGTTTCTGCGCCTACATGGGCAAAAAGGTGGGAACCACCATTGGCATGAATCGCCTGATAGAGAATCCCTTCTTTATCCCGCCTGTTTTCGGAGACAGCAGTGGCGGCAGAAGCAGTGGCGGCAGCAGAAGGAGTGGGGGCGGCAGCAGCTGGAGCGGCGGCCATCACTCTTCGGGCGGCTACGGAGGTGGCAGCTGGGGTGGCGGTGGCGCCGGAGGAAGATGGTGAGTCAAAAAGATACTCCTGATTGCCCAAAAGGGAGATATTTTCCCTCCCACGGGGAAAGGAATGTGGATATATATTAACTTATTAAATATTTAGAACATGAGCAACAATGCAATGAAGACCGGTGGACTCTCGAAGAACACCATGATTATTCTGGCCGTCGTGGCCGTCATCGTACTCTGGGGCGTCAGCGCCTACAACGGCATGGTCAACGTGGAAGAACAGGCAACGACGGAATGGGCCAAGGTGCAGTCGGCCTATCAGCGCCGTGCCGACCTCATCCCCAATCTGGTGAATGTGGTGAAGGGGTATGCCTCACACGAGAAGGAGACACTCGAGGGTGTGGTCAATGCCCGTGCCAAGGCTACGAGCATCAACGTCGATGCCGGTGACCTCTCGCCAGAGAAGCTGCAGGAGTTCCAAAAGGCACAGGGGGAGCTGTCGCAGGCACTGGGGCGCCTCATCGCCGTCAGCGAGGCATATCCTGACCTGAAGGCCAATGAGAACTTCAAGGAATTGCAGGTGCAGCTTGAGGGTACGGAGAACCGCATCAACGAGGCCCGCAACTCCTTCAACACCGCCGTTCAGACCTACAATGTCAGAATCCGCAAGTTCCCCAACTCGCTGTTGGCTGGTATCTTCGGTTTCGACAAGATGACCAAGTTCGAGGCCGACGCAGAGGCCCAGAAAGCCCCTGAGGTGAAATTCTAGTCACGTATGTTGCGTTACCAACGCAACAAACAAAGCAATGACCATGAGCAACAACCGTTACATGCAGCGCGGCGTCTCGGCCGCCAAGGAGGACGTACACAACGCCATCAAGAACATCGACAAGGGACTCTTCCCGCAGGCATTCTGCAAGATTATTCCCGACATCCTGGGCGGTGACCCGGAGTATTGCAACATCATGCACGCCGATGGCGCAGGAACGAAGTCGAGCCTGGCCTATATCTATTGGAGAGAGACTGGCGACCTCAGCGTCTGGAAGGGCATCGCACAGGATGCCATCGTGATGAACACCGACGACCTGCTCTGTGTGGGGGCTGTGGACAACATCCTCGTCTCGTCGACCATCGGCCGCAACAAGATGCTCATCCCCGGAGAGGTCATCAGCGCCATCATCAACGGCACCGACGAGCTGCTCAGCCAACTCCGCGACATTGGCATTGGCATCTGGCCGACAGGCGGCGAGACGGCCGACGTGGGCGACCTCGTGCGCACCATCATCGTCGACAGTACTGTCACCTGCCGCATGCGCCGCGCAGATGTCATTGACAATGCCAACATCCGGCCGGGCGACGTCATCGTCGGACTCTCCTCCACAGGACAGGCCACCTACGAGAAGCGCTACAACGGAGGCATGGGCTCCAACGGACTCACCTCGGCCCGTCACGACGTCTTCGCCAAATACCTGGCCACGAAATACCCGGAAAGCTTTGACCACGCCGTGCCCGACGAGCTGGTGTATAGCGGCGCATATAACCTCACGTCCGTGCTCGACGGATTACCTGTCGACATGGGGCAGCTCGTCCTCTCACCAACCCGCACCTATGCTCCCGTCATCAAGCGGATGCTCGACGAGCTGCGCCCCGAGATTCACGGCATGGTGCATTGCACCGGTGGTGCCCAGACCAAAGTGCTGCATTTCGTAAATGATAACTGTCGCGTCATCAAGGATAATCTCTTCCCCGTGCCGCCGCTGTTCCAGGCTATCCATGAATGCAGCGGTACCGATTGGCGCGAGATGTACCAGGTTTTCAACATGGGACATCGCATGGAAATCTATGTCTGTCCAGAAGTGGCACAGCAGGTTGTCGACATCAGCAGGTCATTCAATATCGATGCACAGGTGGTAGGACATATAGAGGAGGGAGAACGCTCTCTGACCATCAAAAATGAGCACGGAATTTACCATTATAATTAATATAATAATGTATAGAGCGGCTCTTTTGTAAATAATCAGGAAAAAGTTGCTTATTTTTGAAAAATAATTGCCGAAAAGTTTGTTTGGTTGCGTAATAGTTCGTACCTTTGCATCCGCTTTCGGCTCAAAAACGCCGCAGGCGACTGAAGAAGGAGTTCTTTGA
>JAILFU010000180.1 GCA_024697405.1 Prevotella sp. | reverse complement strand
TCAAAGAACTCCTTCTTCAGTCGCCTGCGGCGTTTTTGAGCCGAAAGCGGATGCAAAGGTACGAACTATTACGCAACCAAACAAACTTTTCGGCAATTATTTTTCAAAAATAAGCAACTTTTTCCTGATTATTTACAAAAGGGCACCTCTACACATTATTATTATATATAAAGAGGCTATAAAATGCAACCGAGGGTACGCGTATTGCGCGTACCCTCGGCTATTAAGAGGTGATTATTTTGCAATCAAAAGTTCTACTCCGGTTCGCATCCGATGTCCTCCGTCTTTGTTGCTCGGGTGGCACGGGCACCGTTACTGGTGTTACCACCAAAATATAGGTAAAGTGCCTCGATAGCATCGGCCGGAGAGATGCCCTGGTCACCGTTCACATCGGCAGCCGCTTCAATGAAGCCAGTCTGTTCGACACCGAAATAGTGATACAGAATCATGATGGCATCGGCAGGTGTCACACTGCCGTCACCGTTCACATCGCCCAAGAGATAACTGTCATCGACAGTTTCCGTAGTGAAGGTGACAGCCTCACTCCAGTCTGATTGTGTAACGCCCGAAAGACCCTTCACCTTCACATTATATGTTCTTCCAGATACCAGTTCTGAGAGTGTGTAGGGGCTGGTCTCATCTTCTATCGTCGTAGTGGTCTCAGAAATCACCGGATTGGCCATGGCAACATATACGCCAAACGATTCATCTTGGTTACCGGCACTTCTTGCATAGAGCGTAAGTGTGCCGCCCAACTCCATGTCAGGAACGATGACGAGCCAGTTGTCAGACAGCTGATCATCATCAAGACTGCTTGTGGATTCAGCGTAATAACTGCCGAGACCATAGGGATTGCCCTGGCCATCTGTGGAATTAGCGAATACAGTCCACACATATGGATTGCCGAAGTTATTGAAGTTGTGCCAGCGAGTAGGCATCAGCTCGTTCTCGAAGTTTTCAGTGAGCACTGTTCCACCCTTGCTATTGGTCAACGTGATGTCATCAATGATGAGCTGGCTTTGATTGGTGACGTCGCAATGACGGATGGCAATCCAGCCCTTACCACTATATCCATTGAGGTTGAAGCTGTATTGGGTCAGCTTACCTGTGGCGGTTTTTGTTTCGCCGACCTGCTCGAATGCACTTACGTTAGGCTGTTTTGGGGTTGTCAGCTGGATATTGTAGCTTTCAAAATTGCCTGTCCATGTCAAGGTAGCAGCATCGGTAGTAATATCCGTGACGGCTACATCGGCTGGCGGAGTGGGCGGAGTGGGCGGTACGAGAATCGGGGAAGTGATGATTGTGAGTTCGTCACTCCACTTGCTGAGGCTTACATCGTTAAATGGACAAACTTTCACCGTATACTTGGTATCAGGCGTGAGATTGGCTAACGTAAAGGGAATGCTGTTAGCAACAGCGGGGAGGAATTCTTCTTCTCCATCAGCCTTATAGTACACCCACCATTTAGTGGCGGCGGGGTCGCTGTTCTCCGTCCAGCTCAACACAGCATCATTAGTGCTAATGTTTTCTGCTGCCAGTTGAGTAGGTGCATAAATGGGTGAAAGTGTGACAAACTCTATTTCTGAACTCCACTTAATGACATTGTCATCGATATCGGAACGCACTTTCACGGTGTACTTGGTTTCATCCTCGAGGCCGGTCAACGTGAAGGGGTTGCTGCTAGCGGCAACCTCAGTAAAGTCTGTTTCGCCGTCAGCCTTATAGGCCACCACCCAACTGGTAGCTTTGGGATCGCTGTTCTCTTTCCAGCTCAACTTAACTTCTTTGTGGGTAATGTCCGAAGCAGTCAGTTTGGTAGGCGCGTAGATAGGAGAAATCGTAGTAAACTCTTTTTCTTCGCTCCACTTAATGACATTGTCATCTATGTCGGAACGTACTTTCACGGTGTACTTGGTTTCAGCCGTAAGGCCTGTCAGCGTGTAGGGATTGGTGCTGGCCTTAACCTCAGTGAAGTCTGCCTCGCCGTCGGCTTTATAGGCCACAACCCAACTGGTAGCCTGAGGATCACTATTTTCTGTCCAGCTCAGCTTGGCAGACTTATGGGTGACGCTCGTTGGCTTCTTCAAAGTAGGCGCGTAGATGGGAGAAATCGTAGTAAACTGCATTTCTTCGCTCCACTTAATGACATTGTCATCGTTGACGGGACGTACTTTCACGGTGTACTTGGTATCCCCAGCGAGGCCAGTCAACTTGAAGGGATTACTTTCGGCAGCAACCTCTGTATAGTTTGCTTCGCCTTGGGCTTTGTAGGCCACCACCCAACTGGTTGCTTTAGGATCGCTGTTCTCTGTCCAGCTCAACGTTGCTTCCTTGTGAGTGATGTTCGTAGCCTCCAGGTTGGTTGGCGGGAATATGGGCAGCGGTGTTGTGAAAGAGATGACGCTGCTCCACTTGTCGCTAGCGGCATCGCCGGAAGGCCTTACCTTCACGCTGTAGGTAGTATTGCCCGTCAGTCCTGTCAATGTGAACGGGTTAGTGCTGGCTGCCACCTCAGTATAGTCTTGGGCACCGTCAACCTTATAGCCCACCACCCAACTGGTAGCAGCTGGGACACTATTCTCTGTCCAGCTCAGCTTTACGCTGTAGGGGTCTTCCTCAGAGGCGGCTAGGTCAGTCGGTTCCATCCAGGGAGCCGTAGCGAATGTAACGAGGGATGTCCAGTCGCTCTGGTCCGTGCCCTTGATGGCGCAAACCTTCACCTCATAGGTTGTGCCAAGGTTGAGACCCGTCAAGGAATAAGGCTTCTGGGACGTAGTAATCTCAGTGAACCCATTACTTCCCTGCACCCTATAGGCAAGTTTCCATTGTGTAGCAGTCCCTCGCTCCGTCCAGTTGATAGTGGCTGTGGTACCTGTGCAACTGGCAGTGAGGTCTGAAGGCTTCAAGGTTGAAGGCAACTCACCCTTAAGCACGCGAATCTGGTTTTTCTTGCTAGACAGGACTGCACCTGTATAGGTTGACGCGTTTGTCGGGTCAAAGTTGGTGCCATCGTTTGAAATATAGAGTGCCTGATTAGTGGAAACAGTGAATACCCGGAAATAGGATGCGCTACCAAATTGTCCTGAATTGTCATCCACGACGAGCACCACATTACTTGTCCCATTGTACTCAAAACTCTTGTTTAACTGTATCGTAGTCCAGGCGTTAGCGAGGAAGGTCACATTTCCCCTAAAGACGCAGTCTTCTTCAGTTACACTAACCCAGTCTGTCTTGCTGTTAAACTTACTCTTACTGGTGCTCACCATGTAGATGTTCAAATAACGAGTACACTCTGCAGAGGTGTTGTAAAAGTCAATGCTCAGGATAGAGCCTGCGTCGCCCAATTCAGAAGACTTGTAAATCTGCTGCGTCAAAGAATATCCATCTAATGTGGCAGTAGGCAAACCCGGAAGAGTTGCGGTACCGGAACCAATAGTCTTTTTCGCTGTGCACTCAAAGCTCACAGTCTTACTCCATGCACCGAAGTCCTGATCACTGCAACAAGAACGGACACGTGCATAGTAAGTAGTTCCGGATGTCAGCTTTGAGATTGTAATGTACGGATTTGAAACATCCTTAAGCGTGGCACCGGCAAAAGAACTATTTGTGCTATAAGCAACCTGCCATCGGGTTGCCTCGCCGGCAGTCCACGAGAGCTTAGCCTCAGTAGAGGAAGAACTACTTGCTGTGAGCCCTTCTACTACATAGGGGCATGACAGGTGACTGATACTCACATTGTCGATGGCAGCAGGAGGATTATGGTAATTATGACTATCATTAGTCCAAATGAAAGCCAAGTAATATGTGCCAGACACTGTGATAGTTACACTATTAGTTTGCCAAGATGTGTTCTGGCACAACTGTTTGCCGCCGTCCAAAGCTATCCAGCCGCTAGGAAGACGGTTATAGGTAAGGTTGACATCTTCCATTCCTGCTGTAGGTGTCTGTGAACCTGGCACTAAAGCAACTCTCAAGTAGTCTTTTGGCACGCCTCCGAGTATTTCACCATTTGCCTGCCAGTCGTAGGAGAAGGTGTACTGTCCTTCTGGGAAATAGAAAAGCTTGACTGCAAAGATCTTAGTAGTAGTAAAGGCCTCGTTGGTATATTCGTGGTCAAAGCCATTATCGGAAACGTAAAGGGAACGGTTACCACCGTTGTTTACAGCAGTACCCCTAATCCATTTATTGGCGAAACTGCCATTGATAAGTTGCCAGTCAAACGATGATCCTTCAAAGAAGTCACTCCATCCGCTACTTACGTCTGTAGGAATGGCTGTTGTAGTAAAACTTTTTACAATCCAGTCGCTGGTATCACCACCGTCGCAGACACTCTGCACCCTGACTTCATAAGATGTAGCCGTTGAAAGATTGGTAAATGTGTACGATTGCAGATTAGTACCCTCCAGCAGTTTGGTCCAGCCCGAACTGCCTTCTTGCCTATAATCTACATTATATGTGCCGCTGCCACTTTTCCACGTTAAAGCTGCAGTATTGGAGGAGATGTCACTGAAGGACAGGCTTGGAGGCGGACATGCAGAGCCAAAACCAAGAACAATCTGGTTTTTCTCAGAGCTGACGGTACCGCTTACGCCAGGGTTTGTAACGTTGAAAGCATTAGGAGGAGAATCCCTATGCGCATAAATAGCCTGATTCTTGCCAGTAGCAAACACTAGACATTGAAGAAAAATTGTATCCCAGCTACCTGAATTATCCGCTACTCCTATTAAAAGGTTAGAACTGCCATTATAGGTGAAAGGCGTATCGAGAAAAATCGATGTCCACCCGCCTGCGGCAAACGTTACATTACCAGAGTACACCAAGTTACCAGATTCCAATGACACCCAATCAGTATTGCTATTGAATTCAGACTTGTTGGTATGCAGCATGTAAATCGACAGATTACGGCTGATCTCATGTCCAGTGTTATAGAAAGAAATATAAGAGATGCCCCCGCTCATCCCTATTTCCTGAGCAGTGTAAATCTGTTGGGTCAGGGAGTATAATTCGTAGTTGTGACTGGGGAGAAAATAACTTGTTGACCCTCCAGTACCTATTGTTACTTCCTGGGATCTGGCTTCAAAAAAGCCACATAGCATAGCGAGCAGCAACATAGCTGCGCGCAAACTCATTTTAATTTTTGTTCTATTCATAACTGGTAAGTTTTTTTGCAAATTAGGCTGCAAAGTTACAAAGTTTTTTTATTGACAGCTGTTAATTATATTATAAATAATGTTAAACACGCCTTTTCCTCCTCTATTTTTGCCTTTTTCAGGCACCAGAAGGACATGTTCTTCACATTTTTCTTATATCTGCAAGTTAACTAAAAAAAGAAAAAAATCGCTCTAGCTAAAAAATATACAAAGAAAATTTGGCGGTTTCAAAAATTCTTCGTACCTTTGCACCCGCATTTGAGAGAAAGTGCTCTTTTCGGGTAAATCCGAGGGAAGTTTGGGTGAGTGGCTGAAACCAGCAGTTTGCTAAACTGCCGTACGGGTTCCCGTACCGGGGGTTCGAATCCCCCAGCTTCCGCGTTCATACCGGTCGGTTCATCTAACGGTTAGGATACAAGATTCTCAATCTTGGCATAAGGGTTCGATTCCCTTACCGACTACAGAGCACTCAGATTACAGGAAACGGTCGGGTGACTTACAGTCTTCCTCCTTCGCGACTCGGCCATTCAAATAGATTTGATGGCGCTCGCTGCTCGGTCGGTTCATCTAACGGTTAGGATACAAGATTCTCAATCTTGGCATAAGGGTTCGATTCCCTTACCGACTACCACAACCTCGCCCCAAAGGCGGGGTTTTATTTTTGTCCGTCTCATTTTTTGAAGAAAAAACCGTTTTTGTTTTGTTTTTATCCTAGTTATTTGTACCTTTGCAGAAAAATTGCGAGATGATGACAAAACAATTCTATAGAGTAGCAGGGCACTGCTTCTCCATAAACATGGACGGGAACGACCCGTTGACTAACCAACTGACGCAGTATGCCCCCTTTCGTGTGGAAGCGGCAGATGCTTTCACACCCGTATTCGAACTTGACGTAGTAGCCCCATCAGACTTTCCTTCTACAGAGAATTATAAGGAAGAGACGAGTCAGGACGACGACGGCTCTGAGATTTCTGCCGGCCATGTCGGCGACCGGCCCTATTTTGAATTCCTGCTATGGGGAAAGCGGGCCGCACGCCTGATGACCGACAATGCCTACACCCATGCCATTGTGACCCTGGACGGCGACCGTTTGTTTGGCGTCAACAACGCAGCGATGGTGATGTATGCCCTGTCCACATCCGGCAAGCAGACAGCACTTTTCCACAGTTCCGTAATAGGTTGGCATGGCCGGGGATATATGTTTTTGGGCAAAAGTGGAACGGGAAAAAGCACACATTCCAGCCTGTGGCTGAAACACATCGAAGGTTCGGAACTGCTGAACGACGACAACCCTGTGGTACGCTTCATCGACGGACAACCCTGGGTGTTCGGCTCACCCTGGAGCGGTAAGACGCCATGCTACCGGAATGTGCAGGCACCGCTGGGAGCCATCGTCCGCCTGAGCCAAGCCCCCTACAACAAGATTCACCCCCTGAAAGGCATAGAGGCATACGCTGCCGTAATGCCGGCCATATCAGGCATGCGCTGGGACAGGACACTGGCCGATGGTCTGCATGAGACTGAGAACCTGCTGGCCAGCAGAGCCAGAATGTACCATCTGGAATGCCTGCCCGACGAGGCGGCAGCCCGGCTTTGCATGGAAACCGTAACAGCCGACAAACAGGAAGAATGATGGATACCGTGCACATTGTCATGCCCAACAACGTGCTGTTGGCGGAAGTTATCAGGCTGGTAAATGAAGGACAGAGAGTGACGCTGCCAGTAAAAGGATACAGCATGAACCCGTTTATCATTGGCGAGCGGGACAGCGTGGAGCTGGTAAAGCCCGAACAGCTGAACGTGGGCGATGTAGTGCTGGCATGGATCAACAATAGCCACTACGTGGTGCACCGCATCATCAACATCGACGGCGACCGTGTGCAACTGATGGGCGACGGCAACCGGACGTGCGACGAATACTGCTCACGGAAGGAAGTGGCTGCCCGAGCAGAATACGTGGTGGGCAAGAACGGCAAGAAGCACTATTTATACTCACCGTCGTACGTCGCTGCCAGTCGGCTGTGGTGGTGGCTGCGCCCAGTAAGAAGACCGCTATTGGCCGTCTACAGACGGACTTTTTTGAAAATAAAACTAAGAAATTAAAAAAACATGAGACAGAAAAAAGGATTTGTGCTGCGCGAAGTGTGCGGCGAAATGGCAATAGTGGGCGAAGGCCTGGAAACCATCAATTTCGGAAAACTTATCTCGCTCAACGAGACTGCCATTTGGCTATGGAAGAAAGCCGGGGAATTGGGAGAGTTTACCACCGACCAACTGGCCGACGAGATTTGCAAGGAATATGCCGTGGAACGCCCGAAAGCCCTGTCGGACATAGAAAAGACCATGGCCAACTGGCTGGAGATGGGGATTGTTGAGAGGTGAGGTTGTTTTTAAGTTGACAAGATGAAACGATACATCAGCTGGCTATGGCAGAACACTTCAGGCATACGCCTGAACATGCTGGTTCGAATCGCTGCGGGCCTGGGACGCGTAGGACTGGGCTTGTTGATGGTCTGGCTATGTAAGTATTTTATCGATGTCACCATTCACACTGGCACCACAAACGATATTATTCTGATGGTGGGCATCCTGGTGGGTATAGTCATGGCAGGTATTGTATGCCGCCAGGTGTACTATTACCTAGGGGTAAAAGCCCAGGCCGTGCAGAGTACATCCATCCGCCTGCGTATCTTCAGCCACTTATTCCGTCGTCAGCTGTACGACCAAAAAGAGATGCACTCTGGCGACATTACTTCACGTCTGGAGAAAGACATCGACGTCATCAGCGATGCCACCACTTCCCTATTCCCCGATTTATGCGTCACTGGCACACAGCTGTTTGGAGCTTTTCTGCTGATGCAAAGCATGGATGCGCGACTGGCCTGGGCATTGTTGTTGATGACCCCCGCCCTTCTCCTGGCAGGAAAATATATCGCTCGACGACTGCGCAATATGACACTTGCCATACGCAAGCAAGAAAGTGGCATACAGATGCTTGTGCAGGAATCAATGGAGCACAATGCCGTGCTCCGCTCACTGGAAAGCGGTGACTGGATTACTGGGCGGCTCGACGAAATGCAGCAGGATTTGAAAGTGAAGATCAACCGCCGGGCACGCTTTACCGTCATTTCCCGCATGGTCATCGCTACCAGTTTCAGCCTTGGCTACATCATAGCCTTTATTTGGGGAGGCCTACAGCTGCGCGAGGGCATCATCACCTTTGGCGTAATGACATCGTTCCTACAGCTAGTTGGTCAGATACAGCAGCCCATACTGCAACTGGTGAACATGATGCCACAGATGATCCATGCCTCAGCCAGCATCGACCGACTCAGCGAGCTGGAAGAGGTCGACAGCGAAGATAACATACCGGCAGAAAACGCGTCAACTGCAAAAGCCGACAGCAAAATGCCTATGGGCATCAGCATGCAGGACATCAGCTTCAGCTACGCGCAGGGCGACCGGAATATCTTTTCACACTTCAGCCACAATTTCACACCCGGTTCAAAAACAGCGCTAATGGGCCACACTGGCTCTGGCAAAACAACGCTGTTCCGCCTGCTACTGGCACTTATCCGGCCACAGGAAGGAACCATCACCGTCTATAATGGACATCAAAAAAAATACATCAGCGAGAAAACACGCTCATCTTTTGTCTTCGTACCTCAAGGAAACACACTGATGAGCGGAAGCATACGTTATAACCTCCTGCTGGCGCAGCCCGACGCTACAGAGGAACAATTGCGCCAGGTGCTCCACACAGCAATGGCCGACTTCGTCCTTGAACTACCCGACGGCATGGACACAGAATGCGGAGAACGAGGCAACGGACTCAGCGAAGGTCAGGCACAGCGCATTGCCATCGCTAGAGGTCTACTTCGCCCTGGCAGTATTCTTCTGCTCGATGAAATCAGCGCCTCACTCGACGAACACACAGAACAGGAACTCTACCGACGTCTATTCACCACCTATCCACAGAAAACCATGATTTTCATTACCCACCGCACTGCCGTTTGCCAACTTTGCGACCAAGTCATCACCATAGGTGAGTAATTAAAATCTACACGGGTAAAAACCATCCCTATATAGGAACAACAAACTGTACGCCCTATTTCTTCTCATATTAGCATGGGAAGGTAGACAGCAGGATTACGAAGAAAAGAATAAAGTATAAGTAAGACAGCTTCACGATTAAACACAGCAGTTTAGCCATATTATTTCACAAACCCCGCAACACAGCACTTTGGCAATTTAACTGGCTGATTTGCAGAAAAATATTAGGTGCAGACTTAAAAAAAAACTCTGCATTAACTATTCAATTGTCAATATATGAACTTCATGCTGAAAAAGATTAATACCGTCAGGAAAAATGCTAACGCCGTTAGGAAAAATACGAACGCCGCTCAGAAAAATACTGGCAGTATTTATTTGTCCCAAGACTTGGGACTTTTCTTCGGAGTTGCCAGGGATAAAGATGCAGGGGGCAAGCAGAGTTTATGCAGGGTTTTCGGCAAAGTGTACTACCAGCAACTTTATGCAAGACAGACAGTTATATGTACGAAGTGCAGAGTTGCGGAGTTTTCGCGGAAAACGTCGTATTTTTATAAATAGGGAGTGTAACAGCATCCGCCATGGAGTCGTAGACGGACAACTTCTCGCTCCTGTTGCTCATCCACTAAAAAACCCGCCAAACAATGCAGACCTTAAGCTGCCCTATCCAGTCCGGCTGCTCCATTACAGTGCCGCAGATTTCAGCAATGACGACCTTGTATCGGATAACTGACGCAAGAACTTCTCTCGTCGTCTTCAAAGCCTGCGCGGTGGTCGTCCAAGTGGCCGTTCCTTCCATTTCGATATCACTTCATTTGCTCTGCAATGATACGATACTCCAGAGAAAACGAATAAAGGTGACAGCGTATCGTGCCGGAAAAGAAAAACATAGCCCGCAAGGCTTTGATACAACAACTCACGAAGTATTTACTCAGTAACCCTGCCGAAGTGATCACGATAATCGTTGGGGAACAGAAGTGTAACACAGACCGGAACATCACAAGTGAATAGGGTAGGTGATAATGGCGATGTGCAAAAGAAACTAAAGGGAGCCAACTCATGGCGCAGATCCCAATGCAAAGCAATACTTCTAGCGGCTAAAGTAGTAGAGGAATAACTTTTAGAATCTGCAGAAGGTACAACTTCAGTAACAAACCGCTCTAAAGGCGGGCTTACTGTAACAGCAAAATTCGTCCATAATCATTCAGAAATGATTAAGGTGGACTATTGCAAAGACAAAGGTACAACAAAACAAAAAAAGCTAAGAGGTATATTTCTTAGAGCGCTTATTGTGATTACCGCTATTAAGCCTCACACGTGAGTTGCACCCATAAGACAATGCTCATGACGAGCAAACAAAAACAGGGACGCATCTTATAAGACACGTCCCTGAATTATTAAAGAACTAAACTTTACTTACTGGTCAGCATTTGAGTCAAAGTACCAGTCTTAGGAAGCTTGCTGTCCTGTGCATAGTTTTCAACCTGGAAGTACAGACATGCCGTGGGAAGACCATAGGATGAAAGCTGCTCGTCAACAACAGTATGATTATCATCCCTAGTTTCGCCGATGTAATAAGGTTGATTCTGACGCCAGCCCATATAGCCATTCTTATCACCCCAGTACTTCTGAGTCTCGAAGAAAGCCTCATTATGAGCCTGATCCTTATGCAACTGATAGCCAATCATCTTCTTCTTGGTAGCATCCAAATGATCGATCACGAAGAAATAGCTCGGAGTGCCATATTCTGCTTCCGTTGACAAATCATTATTGATAACTAAAACATCTTCCATGTAACCAAGCACATTCGAGAAGGTACCATAGTACTCTTTCTGTTCAGGATTAGCGGTACGCTCCCAATCCTTAACTTCGATGAAAGAGTAAGTCTTATAGTTACGGTCATATGTCGGAGCATACTTTATGCTACTCTTACCGTCATAAATCTCGATTGAAGAGCGGCCAGTTCCCTTGTTATCGCCAAACATGCCACCGACAGCACGACCACCAGCCATTTTACCGACTTGAATAATCACGCCACGATCACGGTCAGCTTCTTTCCAATTCTCAAAACCAACATACGAATCACCTTTAGTAACCTGACCAACAAGACCACCTGCATGAGACTGAGTTGCCTGAATAAGATCTGCCTTTACCTGAGCAGCCTTGATATACTCTGTATTGTAACCAGTTTGAGTAAGTAATACTTCACCGAAAAGACCACCAGCGCAAGTATTCTTAGCAAAGATAGAGTTAGCAACATCTACCATATAATAATCAGGCATAACAGTAGCGTCAGCGTTATAGAATGCAGGAGAATCTTCAACTGTCACAGTTCCTCCCAACCACTGAAGATAACCTACTAAACCTCCTACCCATGACTTGCCAGCACGGATATTCTGAGCACTTACAAGATTCGCAATAAGTTCAAGGTTACCATTAGTAGCATTGATAGCTCTACCAACAAGACCACCGACATAGCTTCCCTCATAGGTTCCGACGAAGTTGCCACCATTAGCCTCAATATTCTGAGCACACTCAACGATATTTTGGTTAATCGCAGTAGCATCAATAGTATTGAGATAACCGATAAGGCCACCAGCGTGTCCAAAGAAGCTCTCGATGTTGATCAGATAATCTTCAGAAGTCAGATTAACCTTATTATTGGTTATTTCAGCAGTAGTCGGAGTAGCAACTTTACCAGAAAGACCACCAACATACTCATAACCTCTGATGAAGCCAACAGGCTGCTTTTGATGACCCCATACCTGATTTGAGTCCATATATAGAGGACCTTTAGCAACGCTACTATTAAGCCAATTACCACTCAGATCAGCATAAGCATGCTCATCATCCTTAGCAGGTATCCAACCAATCTGTGTATAACCAACAAGACCTGCAATATTATAACCATTCGGAATACGAATCTTCACCTCACCAACTTTATTGGTATATACATTTGCTTTCTTGGTGGAAATACGTCCTACAACAGAACCAACATTATTAATCTTAAGATCAGTAATCAGCTCAACATCGTTCAAGTTGACATTGAACACAGTTACTTCATCATTATTCTGGATGTAGCGAATCAGGCCGAAATCATCACCAAGGTTAATGGTGCTACCAGGATTAATGCCATTCTTCCAGCATGTGGTGCAGCACCAGTGCGGGTCAACAATCCATGTTTCATCATTGTTGGGCCAATTCTGAATCATGTTCATGTTCTTCAGACCGGCATTCTCACCATTGAGCCAGAAACCATTGACACGTGCACGAGCACCAATCCAAGGATAAAGCTTAGCACCAAGCCAAATAGTCTTTACCAACATAATAGGAATGTTGTAGACAGCCACCTTAGGAGCAACCTCCATAGAAAGATCATCTACATAATCATGATTAGACTTTTTCAAGCTAGTAGAATAGACGCCTTCACCTACACTTGCCAACTGAGCAGCAGTCCAGATTGTACGAACATCATAGCTACGCTCGGGGCTAACCGGAGTCAGATAACTATCATAAGTGAGCTCCTCATATCCAGCGGCTTTTGCATTAATAGCACGTACACTCAGAGCACTGCCAGTCCAGAAGCTACGAAGGCCAACACCTTCTACTTCGGTACCTTCAACAAACCAGCCACGTTTGTGAGGAACATCTCCGTCAATAGAAGCGTATGGAACCCAGCAACCCACAGGAACATTGTCAAAATGCTCACCATTAGCACCGGTACCGGGCAAATCTATATCATGTAAGTTACTGTAGATATATCCAATAGCTGAGCTACCAGTTGTAACAACTGAGAAGTCTCCACTTCTACTGTATTCAGCAAAGTGCATGTTGTAAACCAGAGCGTCATCCATACGGATAAAGAGTCCAACACGGCCTTCCAAATCAAGAGTATCAATCTCTGTCTCAAACTCAGAGTTTGCCGGAGTATAAATCAAAACATGACCCTGAGTGCCAGGAACGAAATTACCGTCTAAATTCTGTTGAAGTCTTCCATCTTCAGTATGAACCATATTTACACGGCCAAAACCTTGCTTAATCTTTACAGCAGCGTTCTCTTCAGGAACGATAGGCAAACCCTTATCAGTAAGAGCTTCAGGATCAGTAAGGAACTTACTGGAGCTAGCGAGCACGTTCACAGCAACGAGAGAGTTCTTGTTACCATCAACAGAGCCGAGGATGACATCACTCTTACCACAGACCACGTTCAGTTTAGCAGCTCTCAGATAGTCACTGGATTCTTTGTCAACAGAAGTTCCACCAGGTGCTTTCTTAGTCCATTCTACTTCTAAAGGATCATCGCCACCGTACTCAAACCATGTGTTAGGAACATTCACCTCAACTTCACGTTCACGAGCCAAAGACTCCCTTACGCTGTGGGCATCCTTTTTCTCATCAGTGACAGAGAGAGGCATGGAGAAGTTCCTACCACGAGTGGCAGTCACAATCTTCTCAATGTTCAGCTGAACATTGCCAGGAACATCCACATAGATAGCGGTATCCTTACTTTCCCAGTACTTATTGTAGGCATAGAACGTACCGACATTAATGACAGTGGTGATGTCCTTATCCTTGCAATTAGCCTCAATGAGGTCGTTCAGCTCGTCGAGGTGAGCCTTCTCAGCAACAACAAGACCCATATCCAGGTTGTAGAGCTTGTTCACTTCGAACTCCTGATCCTGGAAGTTCTTCAGCTCAGTACCGACATAGCAATAGCGGAACTTCTCAGAGATGGTCTTGGCAGCAATGACATGCAGGTTCTTGTAAGTGCCACAAACAACGGGGAGATAGATAATCCGGTCGTCAGCAGCAAGTTTCGAGATGTCAACGATCAACTCGTCACTCTGAACCAGACGGGGATCAACTTCCAGCTTGGGCCACTCGCTCTTGTCAGCACCAGCAACATAGGTGTACTCAGGATTAAGTACGGTTCTCAGCGTACCGGCAATGGGCTCACCCCAACCGCCAGTAATCCACCAATCCTCATTCAGAGCTTTCTCACTGGCATCATACCAAGTCTCCTTCTTGTCCTTGTCACCAGAAATCTTGTCGGCCAGGATGAAACCTTCCTCGGGCCTGAAGACGCCACCGCCATGAGTAGTCAGCACGATGTACTTCGTACCTTCGGGCAGAGACTTCAGGTTGATACGGATGGCTGCCGTAAGGCTCTGAACGGTAGTGGTCAGCTTAGCATCCTTATAGTAACCTTCGTCAATAGCACCCGTTACCTCTGCAGCACCCCAGAAAGGAATGGGGAAGTTACGAAGACCCTTTACGCCATCAACATCGCCAGGAGTCCAGGCATTAATGATGTCGAAATCATTACCGTTGCCATTTGAGTCGAGAATGTCACGGCCGCTGGGGAGCGTCAATGTCAACAAAGGCAGCGTTTTGCCATTTCCGTCAGCATTAGGCTCGGCAGAAATACCATAAACCATCTGGCTCTCGGTAACAGCATACTTCTGACCCGTCAGATCGGCATTCACCTTCTGCGTAAAGGTTGCAGTGCTTGTACCATCACCAGTGGCCACCTCAAAGATGTCCTGTGCGAGCTGGTTCAGAGAGAACACGCGAACCTCCTCACCTTTCTTCCAGACGAAGCCTTCCGTGGCGGGACGGCCTACGCCAAAGTTGTCCTTCGCAGCCAGACGAGTTGCCAGGTCACTGTCGAAAGCAACGATTGTACCGACGCCCTCTTGCTGACCGACGGCATACTTGCCAGCCTGGTCGAGACCAAGGTCGTCAGAGCAGCTTACCACCAAGCCGGCGGCAAGTGCTACAGTCATAAATTTAAAAATACCTTTCATAAAATAAAAATGTTTAGGTTAAAAAAATAAAGAAAAATCTTAGTTAACAGCGGGATGTTCAAACTGAACAATCTCGCCCTGACCACTAGCGCAGAGGAAACCCTCCTGCTCCACCTCAAGTACTTCCGAGGTAGGAGCGACATACACTTTCAAATCTTTTTCCATCATTTGTAAAAAATTTTAATGGTTAATACTATATATTAATTATCTCTTCTTTTTCTCTTTGTTGTCTATACCTTGCTGGCCTTTTCTTTGTTTCTTTCAGCCTTTTAGGTGAGCCTATTTCAGTGAGCAGATAGCTACCGCACAACTCTACCAGACAAGACAAGACGATGGTTTACACCAAAATCCGCCGCAAAGTTAAGGGATTTTCTTTAAACTTGCAAATATTTTTCAATATTTTTTTAATTTTTCCTGCATTTTCTTGTTATTTTGACCATTTTTCGTGTTTTTTCTCTGAAAATGCCGTGTGGCAGGGTGTTTTGCTTTGCACAAGAGCGTTTTCAGGCGATTTTTGCCTCGCGCGCGCGTACATTAGTTTATTATCATACATCAGGGGTTATACATGTCCTTGCAGTAGAAGTTCATGATATCGTCGAGCATGCGCCTTGCCTCCACCGCCGGGCTGCAGGGGTCCAGTTTCTCAGCTTGGATGTAGTGGTTGATGGCATCGCTCCATCGTCCATGCTTTCGGGCCTCATTGCCCAGACGGTAGTATTCCTCGGCAGTCATGCGGATTGAATGTTACTTACTAAGGTGAATGGTCTTATTTGTAGAACTCATGCTTACCTGCTGAGAGTGTATTCTTCATCAAAGAGCAGATAGTCATGGGTCCCACGCCACCTGGAACGGGTGTGATGAACGAGCAAATGGGGGCCACCTCGTCGAACTTCACGTCGCCACATAGGCGGTATCCGCTCTTCCGAGAAGCATCGGGCACGCGGGTAGTACCCACGTCGATGACGACAGCCCCCGGCTTCACCATGTCAGCGGTGACAAATTCCGGTTGCCCGATGGCAGCAATGATGATGTCGGCCTGACGGCACTCCTCCTTGAGCGTCGTGGAACGCGAGTGGCACACGGTGACAGTGGCGTCGCCCCATTGTTTCTGCATCATCAGCTGTGCCATGGGCTTGCCAACGATATTCGAACGTCCCAGTATGACACATTTCTTGCCTGAAGTCTTGATGCCATAGCGACGCAGGAGCGTGAGGATGCCCAACGGTGTTGCCGAGATGAAGCAGGGCAGCCCGATGGCCATCCGCCCCACATTGATGGGGTGGAATCCGTCGACATCCTTTCGGGGATCGATTGCCTCGATGACCTTCTGCTCGTCGATATGGCGAGGCAACGGCAACTGGACGATGAATCCGTCGACGTCGCCGTTACGGTTCAGCCGGTCCACACACCTGAGCAGCTCTTCCTCGGTGACGTCGTCCTCATAGCGGATGAGCGTACTCTTGAAGCCGCAAGCCTCGCAGGCCAGCACCTTGTTCTTGACGTAAGTCTCCGAACCGCCGTCGTGGCCCACAAGCACAGCAGCCAGATGGGGCTGCTTGCCTCCTTCGGCCATGATTTTCCTCACTTCCTCTGCTATTTCCGCCTTAATGGCAGCAGCTGTCTGTTTTCCGTCTATCAGTGTCATGCTGAATAATGGTTAAAGGCTTTCTTCGTTTTTTTCCATCCGCAGCTCCGGCCATCCCTGCTTGGCCAGTTCCGGGTCAAGGTCGAGCAGCGCATCCACGTCCTGTGAATTCAAGCCCATATAGATGGACACGTCGTGCAGTGCCTCCAGCTCTTTTTCGTCCAGGTATTCGTCGCTTTTGCTGATCATAACGAGCATGCTCAACAGCTGATAGCGCAAGTCGGGACTCAAGGTCTTCGACATCTGCTGTCCGCAGTCGCCGATAAGCTGTATGAAAGCCATGGGCTTTGTTTGGTTCAGCTCCTCATGCTTGGCTACAAGTTTCTTGAGCACGTCCATACTCTCCTTCTCCACTTCGGGACCGAAGTTACGGCCCATGAAGTGGCCGATGTATTCTATCTCCGCATCCTCTACGCGTCCGTCGGCAATGACGATATACGACGCCATGACCAGAAGCGAGAAGATGAAGCTGTTCCGCTGCTCCTTGCTGAGGCGCTCCCGTGCAGAGAACGTCTTACGGAACTCGTCAGTAATTGTCACAGGACCAGACGGCTGCAGTGTCTGCCGTTCTGCTGTCACCTTGTCGGCTTGCTCCTTCGTAGCATTGCCTCCGAAGAAGCCCTTAAACCAATTTCTTATAGCCATAACCGTGGAATAAAAAGAATAAACTATTGAGGTACGCCTTTCCCCTTCATCTGCTTCATGGCCGCAGCCATCTGCGCCATTTTGCTTTTGTCCATGCCGGTGACCATCTTCATCATCTTTCGTGTCTGGTCGAACTGCTTCATGAGACGGTTCACGTCGTCGATTTTCGTGCCGCTACCCTTTGCGATGCGCACTTTTCTACTCTGGTTGATGATGTCGGGATTGGCTCGTTCCTTCGGTGTCATCGAGTTGATGATAGCTTCTATGCCTTTGAAAGCGTTGTCGTCGATGTCGACATCTTTCAGTGCCTTTCCCACGCCGGGAATCATCGAGGCCAGATCCTTGATGTTTCCCATCTTCTTTATTTGCTGAATCTGCGACATGAAGTCGTTGAAGTCGAACTTGTTCTTGCGGATTTTCTTCTCCAACTCCTTGGCCTGCTTCTCGTCGAACTGCATCTGTGCCCGTTCCACAAGACTCACCACGTCGCCCATGCCTAGAATACGGTCGGCCATGCGCTCGGGGTGGAACACGTCGATGGCATCCATCTTCTCGCCCGTACCCACAAATTTGATGGGCTTGGTGACCACGGTGCGTATGGACAGGGCCGCACCGCCACGGGTGTCACCGTCGAGCTTGGTGAGCACGACTCCGTCGAAATCCAGGCGGTCGTTGAACTCCTTGGCGGTGTTCACGGCATCCTGGCCCGTCATGGCATCGACGACAAAGAGCGTCTCGTCGGGCTGTATGGCCCATTTCAGGGCGGCAATCTCGTCCATCATCTCCTCGTCGATGGCCAGTCGTCCGGCCGTATCGACGATGACAACATTAAAGTCTTCCTGCTTGGCCTTGCGTATGGCATGCTGGGCAATGCTCACCACATCCCTGTTTTCTGGCTCGGTATAGACATCTACGCCCACGGTCTGTGCCACGACCTTCAACTGTTCGATGGCAGCAGGACGGTAGATGTCGCAGGCCACGAGCAACGGTTTCTTGTGCTGACGGTCTTTCAGCATCTTGGCCAGCTTGCCGGTGAAGGTGGTCTTACCAGAGCCTTGCAGTCCCGACATCAGGATAATGGCTGGGCGGTTCTCCAATTTCATGGCAACGGCTTTACCTCCCATCAGTTCGGTCAGCTCATCGTGAACAATCTTCACCATAAGCTGGCTAGGCTTGATGGCTGTAAGCACGTTCATGCCCAGTGCTTTCTGTTTCACCTTGTCGGTGAAATTCTTAGCCACTTTATAGTTGACATCGGCATCAAGCAGGGCACGGCGCACATCCTTCAACGTCTCGGCGACGTTGATCTCAGTGATTTTCCCTTCGCCCTTCAGTATTTTGAACGAGCGTTCCAGTCTCTCTGATAAGTTCTCAAACATTTATTTATTCTTGTTTTACGGATTTTTCAATTATCTGATTTTCGATAAAGCGTGCAAAAGTACTAAAAAAAACGGAATTTCCAAGCATTATGTCGTTGTTTTAACGTTGTTGAAGCCTATTTCTTGATGCGCTCTTCATTCCAGGGGAAGGGTATAGACAAAACGCGCGCCCCCTGAGTATGATGTGTCGAGCACGATATCACCGCCGAGACGGCGGGCGATGCTGCGCGCCACTGTGAGCCCGATGCCTGTGCCGTCGTAGTAGCGGTCCAGCTGGACGAACTCTTCGAAGATGTGCTCCGCCTCCTCCGGGGGGATGCCGATGCCTGTGTCCTCGACGGTGAAGGACAGCTGCCGCGACGACGTCGCGACAGAGAGAAACGGAGACGAGGAGGGGGACGACAGAGACGGGGAGGGGGACGACGGAGACGGGGAGGGGGAGGACGGAGACGGGGAGGGGGAGGACGGGGACGACGGGGACGAAGAGGGGGACGAGGAGGAGGGGGAAGAGGAGGAGGACGGATTCGGCGATGAGGGGATGATGTCTACGCTGAGGACGACACGGGCTTTTTCCTTGACGGCAGCAGCGCCGCCGGCAGCTTCGGCAGGGTGCGTAAACTTCATGGCATTGTCCAGCAACAATACCAGGACTCGTGTGGCCTGCTGCAAGTTGGTATGGATCATGGCCATTTCTGCCTCCGGGCTAAACTGCAGGTCAAAGTTAAGATGCTGGGCCGTAGTAATCTGGCTTTCGTCGGCAGCCTGGGCAGCTATCTGCACCGCCAGCACATCGTCGGTGCGCTCTATCTCAGCATCACTGCCAGCTTCTGCCAGCTCCAGCATTTTATTTACAAGCCCGGTGATGCGTTGCGTGTTCTCGCAAATGCCCTGCCCCACCTCCGTCTTCGTGGCATCATCCAGCTCCATGCCCGAAGTAAGAATTTGCGTAAAGCCACTGAGGATATTCAGCGGCGTTCTTATCTCATGAGAGATCTGCTGTATGAAGTCTGTCTTCATACGCGATGACTCCACGGCCTTGTCGTAAAGGTTCAACGCTTCCTCGTAGCCCTGCCCCATGTTGTCGAACATGAGGCAGAGCTGCTCGTAGTCCGCCTTCAGCTGCTGGTATTCGTCTTGTAGCTGGCGGTAGTCTTCGGCCGTTTGCTGTTCGGGTGTCATCGTCTATGCTTTCTGCTCAATAGGCATGAACTTAGTGAAACCAGTCATTGCCAGTACCTTGTAGATTTCCGGGCTGACATTAGTCATCTTGAACTTGCCCTTCTTCATCATCACGGCACGCATGGTTTTCTGGATGATGCGCAAGCCCGAGCTGGCCATATAGTTCAGCTCTGTGCAGTCCATCTCCAAGTCCACACCCTGTTCCTGCAGTGCGGGTTCGATATCTTTCTCAAACTGTCCTGCATTCATGGTATCAATACGCTTGTCAGTTTTGATGATGGTCTTTCCACCTTCTTTTACAATCTGTGTCATATTAGTATTGAGTATTATGTTGTTGTGTGTGTGAATTAATAAGAATTTCCCTGCTTAGATGTTCTTTTTCATCGTGAGCAGGTTTTTGCCCTTAAGGCGCTGATAGGACACTTGATCCATGATGTTCTTCACGATGTAGATTCCCATTCCTCCCAATTCCCGTTCTGCGGGATTGACATCGAGGTCGTTGTCAGCCTTGAGTGTAGGGTCGAATTCCACGCCATTGTCACTGAGCATGAAGGTCAGTTGTTTCCCGTCGTATTCCGCCGCCAGCCCTATGCTGCCCTCGGTATCCTCAGGATAGGCATAGAAGATGACGTTCGAAACCATCTCCTCCATCGCCAGGTTAAGGTTCATCCGGAGTTCCATGTCGAGTCCTAGCTCGTCGGCGATTTGCTCGACGAAGGTGTTCACATGCTCCAGTTCCTCTACCCTGTTTTTGATTTCAATCTCTTTTCTCATTTAGACCAGGCATTTTGCTGCTGCAAAGGTACAAAAAAAAGTTGGTATCACCCGCAGGTGAGACCAACTTTTTTGATATTTCCTCTTTTATTACTCTGCAACGAGGGTGAAACGCTGGAAAGCAACGATTTTCAGCTCCTTGTCCTGCTTCTTCAGCCAATCGGCCACGTTTGCCTTGTCGCCGTCTCCGAACTGGAACTCCTGATCCACCAGGCAGCTCTCTTTCTTGAACTTCTGCACACGTCCCTTGGCAATGCCCTCGATCATAGGCATCTTCAGCTGAGCCTCGCCTTCGACCTTTGCCTCGGCAATGATCTTGCGAGCCTCGTCGGCCTGCTCCTTCGTGATCCAGCCCTTGGCGGTGTTGCTCTCGATGTGGTCTTCGCTGTCCACATGAGCGGGGTTGATGCCAGCCTTGGTGAGCTTCATGTCAACAAACTTCTGGATCTGCTCGAGCTTCGACTTCTCCACGGCAGTCTTGTACTCCTCGTCGAGAATCTTCGGGTCGATGCTGTTGGCGTCGAGTGCGATGGGCTTCATGGCAGCCACCTGCATGGCCAGCTTATGGCCTACCTCCACGTTCTCCTTGTTCAGCTGCACCATCGTGCAAAGCATGTGCTTGCCCATGTGGTCGTAGACTTCCACGTTGTCGCCCTCAAGGGTGAGATAGCCGTCAAGCTCCATCTTCTCACCGGTGATGCCCGAACGCTGTGTGACAGCCTCCTGAGCCTTCTGCCCGTTGATGTCGAGTTCCTTGACCTCGTCAAGAGTCTTGCACTTTGCAGCGACAGCAGCGTCGAGGATGCTCTGTGTCAGGGCAATGAAGTCGGCGCCATTGGCCACGAAGTCGGTCTCGCACTTCAGAGCGATCATAGCAGCGAAGCCTTCCACTTTCTTCACGAGCACACAACCGTTGGAGGTCTCGCGGTCACTACGCTTGGCAGCGATGGCCAGTCCACGCTCGCGGAGCAGCTCCTTGGCATGGTCGAAGTCACCCTCGGCCTCGGTCAGTGCCTTCTTCACATCGGCCAGACCAGCACCGGTCATGGCACGCAGTTTCTTGATATCGTCAATTGAAATTGCCATTTCTTATAGTCCCCTAGGTTAGGGGGTTGCGGGTCTGAACAAGCGGAATCAGACCTATTAAATGAATATTTGATTAAATTGAGTTTAGGGGTTGGCATCTGCGCTTGTTCAGACCTCCAACCCCCCAACTTAGGGGCTTAGGTTACTCAGCGGCGGGAGCCTCCTCAGCGGGAGCTTCCTCTGCGGGAGCGGCAGGAGCCTCATCCTTGCGTGCACGGCGTGCACCGGCAGCGCGGCGGGGCTTCACCTCCTCCACCTCTGCGTCGGCCTGAGCCTCAGCAGCCTTCTCGTCGGCCTTCTCAGCCTTGCGCTCCTCCAAACCTTCGGCGATGGCAGCACAGCAGGCGTTCAGGATAACCTCAACACTGTCCTTGGCATCATCGTTGGCGGGGATAACGAAATCAACGTTGCTGGGGTCGCTATTGGTGTCAACAATGCCAAACACGGGGATTCCCAGACGGTTGGCCTCATGCACGGCATTGGCTTCCTTCATCACGTCGACCACGAAGAGGGCGCTGGGCAGACGGCCAAGGTCTGCGATAGAGCCGAGGTTCTTCTCCAGCTTGGCACGCTGGCGGGTGATCTGCAGCAGCTCGCGCTTCGACAGGTTGCCAAAGGTACCGTCGGCCATGAGCTTGTCGATGTTAGCCATCTTCTTCACAGCCTTGCGGATGGTGGGGAAATTGGTCAGCATGCCGCCCGGCCAACGCTCAGTGACGTATGGCATGTTGATGCTGGTTGCCTTCTCGGCAATCACTTCCTTAGTCTGTTTCTTAGTTCCTACGAAGAGGATTTTCTTGCCTTGGCGGGCAATGTTTTTCAGGGCCTCGGCAGCGTCGTCAATCTTGGCGACGGTCTTGTGGAGGTCGATGATGTGGATGCCGTTGCGCTCGGTGTAGATGTAGGGAGCCATAGCGGGGCACCACTTACGCTTCAGGTGGCCGAAGTGACAACCAGCCTGTAGCAGCATATCAAAATTTGTTCTTGCCATTTTTGCTTAAATGCTTTAATTGTGTTTACTTTCTTTTTGAATCTTTGTTAGACCCAACCGAATGGTAATCTAAGTTAAGTAATGAGTCATCTTATACCCTTATCGTTGTCTCAGAGTCCAATCGGTTTAGATGCTAAACGCTGTCAGCTTCCGTCAGATTAACGCTTACTGAACTGGAAGCGGCGACGTGCCTTGGGCTGACCGGGCTTCTTGCGCTCCACCTCACGGCTGTCGCGTGTCAGGAATCCCTGTGTCTTCAGTGCTTTCTTGTCCTCGGCATTCACCTTCACCAGTGCGCGGGCAATAGCCATGCGCAGAGCCTGGCTCTGTCCTGTGAAACCGCCACCATCGAGGTTAACCTTGATGTCATACTTCTCGGCGCACTCAAGCAGGTTCAGCGGCTGCTTCACCACATACTGCAGAATGGCAGAGGGGAAATATTCGGTTAAGTCTTTCTTGTTGATCGTAATCTTGCCGGAACCTTCCTTCAGATACACACGAGCCACAGAGCTCTTACGACGACCTATTGCATTGATTACTTCCATAATCCTTTATTTCTTTTACTGATTACTTATACTGGTTAATATCGATAGCCTTGGGCTTCTGGGCCTCATGCTTGTGCTCCGTACCGTCATAGACATAGAGATTGTTCAGCAGGCTGCGTCCGAGGGGACCTTTAGGCAGCATGCCCTTCACGGCGTGCTTCAGGATGCGCTCCACACCAAAGGGCTTCTTGCGAAGCTCAGCGGGAGTATTGAAACGCTGTCCGCCGGGATAGCCCGTATAGCGGGTATAGACTTTATCGGTCTCTTTCTTACCGGTGAACTTCACCTTGGCAGCATTGATGATAATGACGTTGTCGCCGCAATCGACGTGCGGAGTAAAGCTGGGCTTGTATTTGCCACGAATCAGCTTGGCGACTTTCGAAGCGAGGCGTCCCACCACCTGATCGGTAGCGTCGATGACAACCCACTCCTTCTTGGCTGTCTCCTTATTCACGGATACAGTCTTGTAACTCAAAGTGTTCATTTCTTCGTTAAATTACTAAAAAACAGTCTTTTACTTTATAAAGTTCTCTTGTTGAACGCCGATTCACAAACCACGCTGTCCGGCCAAAGACAGACGCTATTTACACGACGTCCGTGGGGATTCTAAGACTCTCCCCTAATAATCGGACTGCAAAGGTACTGCTTTTTTCGCAGTTTTCGGTCATATTCCTAGCTCCAGAATCAATATTTATAATTATTTAACACATAGACAGGAAGCTCTTAACAACAATATCGGGGGAAAAAGCAGTAGACACTGGACTAAAAACTCCGCAAAGTGGAGAATAAGACAAATGGCACTGCGCACGAATAGTTCAACTGCTATATCTTTACTAAATAAAATAATGTTCGTGCGCCTGCGAACAATAATTATTATATAATGGAACTTTTTCGAGTTAAGCATGGGGCGGATGATCTCGCGCGCGTATAATACGCGCGAAAAAGACGCGCTACACGAGCTACTTTGGCACCAAACCGACTGAGCGACAAGTAAATGTCTGTAGCCACACCGTTCTTTTTCGCGCTACTCTAGTAGCTACAGGCAGAGAGAAGTGGTGGAGGAAAAAACTGCCGCCGTTTGAAAAAAAACTGCCGCCGTTTGGGAAAATACTGCCGCTGTTTGGAAAAATACTGCCGCCGTTTGGAAAAATACTGCCGCCGTTTGGGAAAATACTGCCGCCATTTGGAAGAATACGAACGCCGTTTGGAACTGTAGCTACAATAGTAGCACCAAAAAGCGTGCTGTAGCTACAAGCAACGGTTTACATACCAGAAGGTTAGGCATCAATGTAGCGCTTGTAGCGCCAAAAAACGTCTCACGCGCGCGCGTATAGCGTCTTTTCATCAACTTGAGAAAGTCGAAGTATAGAAAAAACATCGTCAGACGTACCGATTCTTTTGGGCAGGTATCTCTGAGCAGGCAAACATGGCATCGACAATAGCCTACATATAGACGATCACTCGTCCGGGTCAAAACGAACGGAAGAACACGATTGATTGTACCCGCGTGAAAGAAATAATAAGTAGGTGCACCACATATTTTTGGACAAAACAGTGGGATATTGAAAAAAAAGTAGTAATTTTGTACCCAATATCGCTAACAAGGACAAGCGGCAGCACTGCGAGCGTACCAGACGGGCCGCTAGAAAAACAGACATCAGAGAACAAAAGACCTTTAAGATTATGATACAATCCATGACAGGCTACGGAAAAGCTGTCGTAGCCTTTAAAAACAAAAAGATTCACGCAGAACTGAAGTCGCTCAACTCCAAGCAGCTGGATCTGCTTACCCGTATCGCTCCCCTCTACCGTGAGAAGGAGATGGAGATACGGCAGATGATAGCCACGAAACTGGAACGTGGCAAGGTGGACTTCGCCCTGTGGATAGAGCAGGAAGCCGGTGTGGAAGCAACGCCTGTCAACGCCGCACTGGTTGAGAACTACTACCACCAGCTGAAGGAAGTGGCAGCCCGCGTGGGAATACCTGAACCCCAAGACTGGATGTTCACCCTGACACGTATGCCCGACGTGCTGGCAAAGAGCGAAACAGAGGAGCTGACCGACGAGGAATGGGAAGCCGCACGCCAGTCTGTCAGCCAGGCCATCAATGCCCTGATGGACTTCCGCCGTCAGGAAGGTGCCGCCTTGGAGAAGAAGTTCACGGAGAAGATAGACAACATAGAGCGCCTGCTTGCCGAGATAGAGCCGTGGGAGAAAAGCCGCGTGGAGAAGATACGCCAGCGCATCATCGACGGCCTGCAGCAGATTCCCGGTGTAGAGTACGACAAGAACCGGCTGGAGCAGGAACTCATCTACTACATAGAGAAGCTCGACATCAGCGAGGAGAAGCAGCGCCTCAGCAATCACCTCCGCTACTTCCGCGAAACCATGGCCGACGGCCACGGACAGGGCAAGAAGCTAGGCTTCATCGCCCAGGAGATGGGCCGCGAAATCAACACCACCGGCTCAAAGTCAAACCAGGCTGAGATGCAGAACATCGTCGTCCAGATGAAGGATGAGCTGGAGCAAATCAAGGAACAAGTTTTAAATGCACTGTAACCCCCCTCAATCCCCCCGAAGGGGGGAAGAGGCTGCCAGATGAAAACAACCTTTAGAAATGGGACGATATGGTTACGAAACAACAGATGGAAGTACACACCAATTGTTGCTTCAGAATGCCAAAAACAACCGAAAGCACATGACCGAAGCAGAATCTGTTTTATGGCAGTGCTTAAGAGGTTCCCAGCTTGGCTGTCAGTTTCGCCGCCAACATCCAATATTTGGATATATCCCAGACTTTGTCTGTCTTAAAAAACGCTTGGTCGTAGAAGTCGACGGTGGATATCACCACATAGGCAACCAGCCTTTATCAGACGAAGAACGAACAAATTTCTTAAACCAGTATGGTTTTGAAGTGATACGTTTCACCAACGAAGAAGTTCTATCTAACATTGATGATGTAATAACAGCAATAAAGAGAGTCATGAACAACAAATCCACCATTTGCACTAATCATGAACCAGTCTCTTCCATGCTTTCGGGAGACCGAGGAAGGGTCATCATTTTCAGCGCACCTTCAGGTAGCGGAAAATCAACTATCGTGAACTGGCTCATGCAGGAGCACCCGGAGCTGAAGCTCTATTTCTCCATCAGCTGCACCAGCCGCCCGCCACGCGGCACGGAGCAGGATGGCGTGGAGTATTTCTTCCTCTCGCCGGAGGAGTTCCGCCAACGTATAGAAAACGGCGAGTTCCTGGAGTATGAGGAGGTCTACGAAGGTCGTTTCTACGGCACTTTGAAAGCCCAGGTGGAACGGCAGCTGGAGGCCGGGCAGAACGTGGTGTTCGACGTCGACGTGAAAGGCGGCATCAATATCAAACATTTCTATGGTGAGCGGGCTTTGAGCCTGTTCATCCAGCCGCCGTCGGTAGAGGAGTTGCGCCGCCGGCTGGAAGGCCGAGGCACCGACACCCCTGAAGCCATCGAGAACCGCCTGGCCAAGGCCGAGTACGAGCTGTCGTTCGCTCCCCAGTTCGACCACGTCATCGTCAACGACGACCTGGAAACTGCCAAACAGGAGACGCTAGCCCTCGTCCGTTCCTTCCTCCTCGCCTAGCGTCCCGTATGTTGCGTTATTAACGCAACAAACAGAACAAAGAAGGAACAGACAGAAGAGAAACATGACGATAGGACTATTCGGGGGGAGCTTCAACCCCATCCACATTGGGCACATCGCCCTGGCCCGACAGTTGAAGGAGCTGGCTGGGCTGGACGAGGTATGGCTGATGGTGTCACCACAGAACCCGCTAAAACAGGGAAGCAGCGACCTGCTCGACGACCAGCTGCGCTACCAGCTGGCTCGGCTGGCCCTGCACGGCGAGGAGGGCATCGTGGCCAGCAACTACGAGCTGCACCTGCCCAAGCCCAGCTATACCTGGAACACACTGGAGCGGCTGCGTCAAGACTTTCCGCAACACACATTTCTATTATTAATAGGTGGCGACAACTGGCAGCACTTCCACCGCTGGTATCGTGCCGACGACATCGTGCGGGAATACCAGATTGTGGTCTACCCGCGCCGAGGCAGCGATATTGACCGCACCACCCTACCCTCCTCCGTCCGCATCTTCGACACGGAGCTGATTGATGTCAGCAGCACGGAGATCAGGGACTGCGTCCGACGGGGGGAACCCGTCGGCACGATGGTGCCAAAAGCCATCGAGCCATTGGCCAGAAAGCTCTACTTGAACTTCTCCTGACCCGTGAGGATGCGGAAGCGCCGGGCTATAGAGCTGAAGATAAACTTGAAATTCCCGTAGCGCAGGTTCAGCCATAGCTCTTCCATCGACCGCCCCACCTTCGTCAACGGATAGCCCCAGCCATTGGCCTTATACATGCGCTTCCAGTAGCCCGCTTCCTCAATGACATAGCGGGGATGGCGCAAGGGAAAGTCCAGCTCATAACGCTTCATGGTGAAGAGCTGCTTCAGCCGGCGGGGCATGGTCTTGAATTCCGAGTAATGGGCCGAGTCGGCCGAGGCTCCCACGTTGTTTATCATGTTCTTCGACGGCATGATGGCCAACCCGCTGTTGAAGAGCATCGTGGCCCAGAACACACTCTCAAACTGCGGCTGTCCGCTGTCGCGGTGGTCACGGCACATCTTGATGAAGGTCTTTCTATATCCCCGCTGGCGGATGAGCGCGTCCAGCTGGTGCATGGCCTCCGGATCGTCGAGGAACGTATATTCACGGTCCCACTGCTGCACCACACGCCGCCACGACGCCCAGCCCCAGATGCTGAAGGCCGAGGTAAAGAAATAGTCGTAGGGCATCTGCGGCGTCACCTCGTCCACATTGAATCCTGCCACCATCGTGATGCGCTCGTCGTCGGCATAGCGGTCGAGCATCTCCTTGCAGAAGGGGAAGAACGACTGCGAGGGCACCACGTCGTCCTCCAGCACGATACATTTCTCCGCCAGCGAGAAAGCCCACTGGTGACTGGTATAGCCGGCCACCATACAGCCCAGGTTGCGCTCCTGGTAGTTGCGGTGTACCTTGCACTCCCAGTCTATCTCTTCGTCACTGACAATGGCACGGCAAGCCTCTATGCCTGCCATGTCGCGTTCGCCGCGAGGGCCGTCCTGAAAGAGGAACAGCCGCGAGGGGCGTGCCTTCTTCACTTCGTCGAAAACCTGCCGGAACGTGTCGCTGCGGGTGAAGAACAGCAGCAGCACGGCTACGTCTACTTTTGCGGGATATTTATTCATATAGCTTTTTCTCGATTATTCGTTGGATAGGATGCCACAGGGCAAGGCGAACCTTGTCGAGGAGAATGCTGCCGAAGAAGACAGCTACGATGAGGAGGACGGCGTAGAGGATAAAGGTCGGGCGCGACTCGCCGTAGAACCACTGACGGATGAAGCCGTCGTAATACTTCGCCAGGAAGTTGCTGCTGTGGGTGAGATAGATGGACAATGCAGAGATGCCCAGCCAGTTGACAAGACTTCCTGCGGCCCCTCCGAAAGAGGGGAGCTTGCTAAAGAACAGAAGCAGGTACATGGCTCCGAGTACCACCACGGGGCAACAGTAGAAATAGAGTATGCCACCCAGATTATAATGGCGCAGGATGAACACCGCCACCGTAAGAAACGCCACCACGCCCAGATAGACAGCCAGGTCTGTGCCCCGGCTGAACTGCGTAAACCACGGCCGATGTACCCGCATGTAGCGGGCCAGCAGGTAGAGGCTCATAAACCACGGCAGGGAGTAGCCCTCGCCCAGCCAGGTCGTGGCCTTGAACAGCCAGCCGAAGAGGAACATAAAGGCAAAGACTGCCAGCAGCACCTGTTCAAACTGCCGGCGAGTGGCATGCTCCACAAAGAGGTTGAGCACCGGGGCAAAGAGGTAGAGGGCGATATAGACCTTCACGAACCAGTAGGCATTCGTGTCGAGCATCAGCACCGTCAGCAATGCTTTCGAAGGCATCTTTCCCGTGACGACACACTCCACGCCCAGACAGAGGACTCCGAAGAAGAGTATCTGGAAAATCAGCTCGGAGAAGCGCACCAGCCTCGGACGGATGCCATACCAGCCAGAGAGCATGACAAACACATTCACGCCGACGATGGAGAAACCCTCAGCCAGGAACTGCAGGAAGGCCGACGAGGGGTTGGCGGCGATGGCCAGGTCGTCGGGCTTGGGCAGCGCACGGAAGTTGGCATGCACCACCATGATCAGGAGCATCGCCACCAGGCGCAGCAGCTCCATGTTGCTGTCGCGAGTCTTCTTCATTCTATTTTTCGCTTAGTGATAAACATAATCATTTCCCTGAAAATGGCAGAGCCCAACAGCCAAAGGGCAGCGCAATAGGCCACGGCCACCGCTAGCACCTTCACCGTCAGGCTGACGTAGAGGTTTCCGATGTCTGCCGTCAGCCAGTGGACAACACAGACAATAGCCACGGAGAGCAGCACATAAGGAGCCACATCCCTCAACGCCTCGCTGAGCCGCAGGCCTATCTCCCTATGCGAGAAACAGAACCACACGCCCACCCAGCCGATGTTCAGCAATGCGTAGACCTGCACCATGCGCCCGATGCCGAACGGCACGCACAGCCCCACGCCCAACAGCTGGGCAGCACAAAGGCCAAGAGAACACCACATATAGGTGGAGGAATGACCACGAGTGATGAGCAAATTGGAAAAGAGATAGCTGACGGGCATCACCGCTCCCGCCAGACAGAGCACCCGCAGGATGTGAGCACTGGCCAGCCACTTCTCCGTAATCAGGATGACGATAAACTCCTCGCTGACCAAGGCCAGACAGAGCATCACGGGAAAACTGACGAAGGCCGTGAACCGCAGCAGCTTGCGGAACACCTGCTTTTGCCGCAGGCGGTCATCGTCGGTCTTCGCCAGCACAGGCTGCGCAATGCTGTAGAGCATGTTCGTGATAAGCGAGTGGCCCATGGTGTTCCACTTGTTGGCCTGCGTGAAGTCGCCCACCTCCGACGCCTTGTAGTAGCGGCCAAGCAACACGGAGAGGATGTTGGCGTTAGCCGCCGTGACGATGTTCGTCACGATGAGCTTGCTGCTGAAGCCCAGCAGCTCTCTCGCTGGCCGCAGATCTATGCGGAAAGTGGGCCGCCAGCCAGAGAAGTAATAGTTGAGCACGCTGACCGAGAGCGTGAAGACGATATTCTGCGTGGCCAGGCCCCAGTAGGCATAGCCCTGATAGGCCATCACCACGCCCACCACGCCCGAAAGGGCCATCGACACCAGGGCGATGATACTGCTCTGGCGCACCATCATATTCCTGAAGATGTAGGCACGGGGGGCGATGCTGAAGCTGACAAAGAGAAAGCTGAGGAACGAGTAGCGGGCCAGTGCCGTCAGCCGTGGCTCGCCGTAGAAGCGGGAAATGAGGGGTGCCGTGAAAAAGAAGAGCAGGTAGAAGCAGACGCTGGTCAGGATGCTCATCCAGAACACAGCGTTATAGTCGCGCTGGCTCACCTCCTTCTTCCGGTTCAGTGCGGCAATAAAGCCACCTTCCTGCATGCAGGCGGCGACGGCCGAGAAGATGGCGAGCATGCCCACCAGACCATAGTCCTCCTGGCTGAGCTTCCTCGCCAGGATGACGCCAAACGCCAGACCTAGCAACTGCTGCAAGCCGTTGCTAAAGCCACCCCATAGCAGCCCTTTCGCCGTCTTCTGCTTTAGACTCTCCATTGCTCAATCCCGTCTTTTTGACATAAGCACTTGTCGTTGACATAAAGACATAAGGACGTGTTTTTGACAGAAGAACATAATAGTGTATTTTTTTGACATAAGAACATAAGGACATATTTTTGACAGAAGAACACAAGGGTATATTTTTTGACATAAGAACATAAGGACATATTTTTGACAGAAGAACACAAGGGTATATTTTTTTGACAGAAGAACACAAGGGTATATTTTTTTGACATAAGAACATAAGGACATATTTTTGACAGAAGAACACAAGGGTATATTTTTTTGACAGAAGAACATAAGGACATATTTTTGACAGAAGAACACAAAGGTATATTTTTTTGACAGAAGAACACAAGGGTATATTTTTTTGACAGAAGAACATAAGGACATATTTTTGACAGAAGAACACAAGGGTATATTTTTTTGACAGAAGAACATAAGGACAAAAAGCTCCGCATGAGTTATTATGCCTTCTGCCATTCTGCCAAATAAATCTGTTTTTATGTTCTTATGTCTATTCATCTATCCTTATGTCTTTATGTCTTTATGTCTTTATGTTCTTTTGTCCTTATGTTCTTATGTCCTTATGTCTTTATGTCCTTATGTCTTTATGTCCTTATGTCCTTATGTCCTTTTGTCTCTATGTCCTTTTGTCTCTATGTCCTTTTGTCTTTATGTCCTTATGTTCTTATGTCCTTATGTTCTTATGTTCTTATGTCTTTATGTTCCTATGTCTTTATGTTCCTATGTCCTTATATCCCTATGCCCTTATGTCCTTATGTCTCTATGTCAAAAACTAAAAGAATGATTGGGTTATGTCCTCCAGCATGTTCTGGGCCACGCTCTTCCCTCCTGGCGGCAGCAGGTAGTCGCGGAAGAACTGCTCCCGCTGCGGCCGCATGGGGTCGTTATCACCTAGCACCACCTCGTCGATGAAGCGGCGGATGTCGGCCTCGTCCTTCCCTAGATAGTGAAGGCCGTATGCCTTCTTGCCGAAGTCGCTCTGCGTGGAGAGGATGGCGTCCATATCCTTCGACACGAACATGACGGGCTTCTGCGAATAGTGATACTCCACGGCAAAAGAGCCGCTGTCGTGCACCATCGCGTCGCTGGTCATGAAGAGGTCAATGAACTGCCCCGTCTCCAGCTGCGCATTCTCCATGGTGCGCCACTGCTCATAATACGCATCGGCCCGTTCCTTACCCCAGCCGGCATCCTCGTAGAGCTGCGTCAGCAAGGCGGGATGGGGTTTGAAAGCTATCTGCACCTGGTCTTTGTATGCCTTCGCCAACTCCACCATCAGACTGGCCATCCACAGGAAATTGCTCCGGGGCATGAATCCCGTGTTATGTTTGATGGAGAAGTGAGGTGCCCAGATGATACGCTTCCTCTGCCGTCCGTCGCCCATCTCCTTCCACGGCGAAGGATGCTCCGCACGCAGATAGTCGTCAGCATTGGCATAGCCCACCACACGCACGTTCCGCCCCTTGTTCGTGGCAATCTTCTGTGCTTCCTGCAGGTGAAGGTTGGTGGAGTAATAGAGGCGCCACGCCATGTTGTGGAAGTGCAGGTCGTAGCTCAGCTTGCCCGTGCTGCTCCAGAAGCCGTAAGGCATGTAGCAAAGCAGCTTGTTGTAGAAAGCCAAACAGTCGTGCTCCTTACAGAGCAGATGCTCATAGGGCTGGGCGTAGAAGATGATGTCGGGGTTCAGCCGGCCACGAATGTCGTAGGGCGGCTCACCCTCATGGTAGTCGATGTAGGGAATGCCGCGCTGATCGAAATAGCGGCGCAGGCTGGCCGCATCCTCCTCTGGCTGGAGACGCCCGATGCATGGCGACAGCACGATGGTGGGCAGGAAGCGGTCGTCCTCGGCCATCAGCTCATAGATGTGCTGATAGCGCCACAGCGACAGGTCGATGGCCATAAACACCACGTTCAGCGGACGCTTGCCGCGCAGCTGCTGTTCCAGACGGGCATGACGCCGCTCCATAGCACGGTATTTCCAGCCGTGCAGCCACAGGTAATTCAGGGTTTTAGACAGTATGCTCATAACTCACCATTTACCCCTCAATCCCCCCGAAGCGAAGAAAAGTTCCTCCCCTTCGGGGAGGTTTGGAGGGGTTTTCCTTCGTGGAGGTTTGGAGGGGTTTCCCTCCACTGACAGACGCGGTCAATGACAGGCGTGCTCACTCCCTTTTCGTGGGCCAGTCGCTGAACGATGGCCAGGCCATAGGGGAAGTCCTCCGTGAAATAACGGCTCTGGAAGTCGGGGACATAGCCGCCTGCCGTCTCTTTCATCGGCGCCGGGATGCCCTTGAACGCCTCGATGGAGCGCAGCTTCCTTGCCAACGACGGCACATCCGTACTCTCATAGTATTTCAACACAGACGGGATGCTGCCCTTCCTCACAGGCAGCACGTCCAGCAGCTGCTGCAGCTCGTTGTCCATGTCCAGATAGAGCTGTGCCGCCTGCTCCGTCCATTCCTCATAGAATAAAGGTACGCGCGCGTAGACCTGCCCCTCCTGCCAGTTGCTCCACAGGTCGTAGAGGCGTGCCGGGTGCAGCAGCGGATTGCTGTTCGACAGGCTCACCTCGTAGAAATTATCCATCAGGCATGTCGGTGTGCGGAACATTCTCTCCATCGTCTGACGCAGCACCTCCTTTCCCCCTGCCCCTGCGTTCTCCACGGCCAAGCGCAGGCTGTCCTTATAGCCCATGAGCCTGGCCACATGGCCATACTCCAGGGTGCGGGCTATGAACGGCACGCGCTGCAGTCCGAACAGAGGAACCTTGGGCGGCAGCACTTCCATGGCCTGAAAGAAAAAGCCCGTAGAGCTGACCACACTGCCCACGGCCGTGCCGTCGACATAGCCTTGACGCAGGTAATCCTTTATTTTCAGCAAGGTATTGCGGATGGCATATCCCGGCAGGCAGAGCAGCACGATGTCGGCTCCCGCCACCACCTCCTCCGGCCGGCTGCTCACACAGGAAAGCTGTCCGATGAGGGGCAGCCAGTGGTCCGGCCGCTTCACCGTGATACTTTTGTGCCACCGCTCCGGCTGACTGGTCAGAACATTCACCTCAAAGCCCCGCGCCGCCGTGAAGCCCGCGATGACGTGTCCCAGATTGCCGCCTCCACAGATACAGATCTTCATACCTCTCCCAGTTCTTTCAGCGCGGCAATGAGCCGGTCGTTATCCTCGCTGTTGCGTACAGACACGCGGACATAGTTCTTTCCTTTCAGAAAAGTTTTCGAGTCGCAGTCCTTGATCATAATCTCATAGTCGGCCAGCAGCCGCCGGGTCAGCTCCTCGCTGGTGAAACGCCCGGTCACCTCCATGCAGAAGTAGTTGGCCTGCGAGGGGATGACACGCAGATAGGGTATCTGCCGCAACAGCTGGCCGAAGCGCCGCCGCTCGGCAATGAACCGGTGGCAGGCACGGCGGTAGTCGTCCTCATACTTGCCGAAGATCTGCAGGTAGAACTCAGCAAAGGAGTTGATGTTCCAGATGGCCACGTCGCGCTTCACCCGGTCTATGAGCTGCACGTCGGCGCTCACCATCACGCCCAGCCTGAGCCCAGGCACGCCGTAGCTCTTCGAGATGCTCTTCATCACCACCAGCTGCGGGTTCTGCTCCAGCACCTCATTGCTGATCATGGAGTTCTGCTCGAAATGGTCGCTGAAGTCTACGAACGACTCGTCCACCACCAGGCGGATGCCCTTCTGCCGGCTCCATGCCGCCAGCTGCAGCAGTCCCGTCTTGGGGATGAAGTTGCCCGAGGGGTTGTCGGGGTTGATGAGCAGCAGCGTCTGTATGTCCTTGTCGTCGAAGAACGCCATCAGGTCTTCGGCGGTGTATTTCAAGTCACGGTTGTCGGGGAAGTACGAGACAATCTGCTCAGGCTTCAGACGGTGGGGATACTCCTCGAAGGTGGGATAGATCACGCCGACGGAGGACAGCGATGAGCAGGCCATCAGGCTCTTAATCAGTTCAGCGGCGCCGTTGCCCACCACAGTGTACTCCCGCTTCACGCCGAAATACTTTCCGGCCAGCAGCTGCATCACCATCATACCCGAGGGATATTCCGTCAGCAACGTGTCGAAGTTGGCGCGCAGCTCATCCTTCATGTGCGGCGTGGGGAAATAGGGATTCACCAGATAGCAGTAGTCCAGCATCTTGGGAAAGCGCCAGTGGCCGCCGTAGCGGTAGTTGAAGCGGTGCAGCATCTCGTCGCCCTCGGCAAAGATGGTCTCGGCGATGTCCAAGTCCTGCACATCGTCTATCTCGTACCATTTCTCTCCCCCGACGGGCAGGGCCTTCAGCCCCGAGTCATCGATGAGGGTGATGACGCGCAGCACCTGCTCGTAGTATTCGTTGTTACCCATGGCCCGCGAGTAAGCATCGAGGAAGGGGACATACTTCTGGCGGCTGAACTCCCGCGAGAACTTGTAGAGGTTCACCGTCTTGTAGTACAGGCCGATGTTGTCGTAGTTGAAAGCCTTCTTCGGCACGAAGCTGACGATGTTTCCCTCCTTGTCGACGGTCACCATCGTGCCGTCCATCCAGCTCTCGTACTTCGCCACCAGCGCCAGGTTGGGCTGCGGGTTCTCCAGAATCATGGGGATGAGGCGGTCGCTGAAGATGAGGTCGCTCTCTATGAGCAGCGTGTCGTCCTCCTGCAACTGCTCCTTGGCCAGCGCCAGCGAATAGATGTTGTTCGTGCGGTCGTAGACGGGGTTCTCTACATATTCTATCTTCAGGCGGCCGTCATAGCGGTGGCCAATAAAGTCCTTCAGCTCCTGTCCCTTATAGCCCACGACAATGACGACGCGCTCCAGCCGCTCGCGGCTAAGCTGACCCAGCAGACGGTCTATCAGGCTCACGCCGTTCACCTCGACCATGCACTTGGTGTTCTCCCGCGTCAGCTCGCCCAGCCTGCGGCCCATGCCTGCCGCCAAAATGATTGCCTGCATATTCTTCGTTGTTTTCGATGATTCGAAATATTGGCTGCAAAGGTACGACTTTTCCTGCAAACAGCAAAGGAAACTGTTCAGAATGTGCAGGGCAGGGCCGTCAGCTGCATCATCAGCGTGCGTGCCAGCCGCTCATGCCCCCTGTCGTTGGGATGAAGCAGGTCGCTGTCACTCTTGAAATACTGCCCATACTCGCTGAGCATGGGGAAGAGGCCGCTGCTGGCCGCCCAGTCGATGACCGGCACGGCCCACACGTTGCCAGCCTCCTTCACCGCCTCCACGTAGGCGTCGAGGTATTCGCCACACTGGTTGGTGTACGACTCGTCGCACTGCCAGTTCTTCTCGTTGGCATGGAAGTCGGAGCGGTGGATGGGTGTCAGCAGCACAATCTGCTTGGTGGGGAAGGTGCGCTTCAGCGAGTCCAGGGCAATGTTGATGCGCCCCCGGAACGTAGTGCGGTCCATCGACGGCATGCGCTGGCGCCGCGTCACCATCTGCTTCGGCTGGCCATGGCCATACTCCACCTCTGTCACTCGCTCGTCCCACCATTCTCCCAGCGCCACGCCGTTGTTATAGTCGTTGGTGCCGCAGAAGATGATCATGGCATCGAAGTCCTGGCCGTGCTCTTCCTTCAGCTGCCCAGCCTGGCGCGGGATGTCATCCCACTGCCGTCCGCTGACGCCATACACATAGGGCACTATCTCCAGCCAGTCCTGCAGGAATCCCCAGTACTTCTTCTTCGACCCGTTGTTGCGCGGGTCGGTGATGCTGTCGCCCAGATAGGCCACACGCTTCCCCTGCCAGGGGTGGCTCACCAGCATCTGCGGCAGGGCAGGAAGCGCCACCAGCAAGCAGAGCCATAGAGAAAATAATTTTCTGTTCATCTTGTTTTCACGTTTTGTAGTCGTTACATTATATACGCTTTTTTAGGCAACGATATAGCAGTTGTCACTTAATCAATTATTCCGCATGGCACATTCTTGCGTCCCTTTGGTAGCAAGCGACCGGAGGTCGAGCGCCCGACCTGCGGTCGCCTACCCGTAGCCTTTCCCCTCCACTCAAGGGGAGGGGTAGGGGTGGGGTCTCTAACTTCCAGCGAGTTTGATATCGTCTGTGTACTCTCAGTGGAAATAGTTACAGACCCCACCCCTGCCCCTCCCCTTGAGGGGAGGGGAAAGGCTACCGCCGGAGAAGAATTCCTGTGCCAACTGCTATATTATTGCCCTTTTTTATTGCAAATATAATAATTATATACGCAATAAAGCACGTTCCCCCTTCATATTTAGGCTTTTTTCACAAAGCACATGCCATTATTAGTTGGCTTTGCGCTGCAAAAAAAACTTAGGGGGCTAAAGGGGGCTCATCCCGGGTGTGTATGTCCAGTATTCTCTCTCTGATGAGGTATTCGTACTTCATGCGTAACGCATTTTCCGAAGCTGCGAACCACTGCTGTCGGCTCTGGCTGAGGTCGAAAAGGGTGGCCATACCTGCATCATAGCGTTTGAGGGCGTAGCGATAGGCCAGCGCGCCAGCCTCTTCGGCCTTGACTTCTGCCTCATAGCGTTTGCGGGCGGTGACAGCGCCCTGCCAAGCCTGGCTGATGTCTTTCTCTACACGCTGCCGGGCGTCGTCGTAAGCCAGTCTGGCATCCTCCAGGTTTATTTTAGCGGTGCGGATGCGGGCTTTGGTCTCGAAGGCATCGAAGAGGGGGATGGTAAGTTTCAGCCCAACCATGGCATTGAGGAAGCTGGTGCGCTTCCATTTGGCATCGCTGCTGAGGGCGTAGCCGAATGCCCTGGACTGGTCGAAGGGGATGAGCAATGGCAGCTGCCCCCTGTAGGACGCGTCGGTGGAGAGGCTGCCCCAGAGCGTGCTGAGGCCTCCCACCAGGGAGAGCGTGGGATAGTAGCCGCTGCGCGCCGTCTTCACGGCCTGTTCTGCCTGCAGGATGGTGTAGCCTGCCGAATGCACGGCGGGGTGAGCGCCCCCCTCAGTCCCCCGAGGGGGGAGGGAGTCGGAGAGCTGGCTTGTTGTCTCGCAGATGTCGAAGTCTGCGGAGTCTGTCAGGTTGATGAGCAGCCGGAGGTCGAGGATGGCCATTGCGACGTTGCCCTCTGCTGCCGTGAGCAGTGCCTCGTCGCGGCTTACCATGGCTGTGGCTTCTGCCACGTCGCTCTCCGGCCGTCGGCCCTTGTCGTAGAGAGATTGGGCACGCGTCAGCAGCATCCGTGAGACATCGAGGCGCTCCCGGGCTATCTTCTCTTCGCCCTTGTCGAAGAGCACCTGCAGGAAAGCTGCCGCCACCTGAATCTTAAGGTTTTTACGGGCCGAGCGTACATCCTGCTCTGCCGCCAGCAGCGAATACTTGTCGGCCTTGACCTGACTGGACAGCCGGCTGCCGGTGTAGAGGGGCAGGACGCCGGTCAGTCCCATGCTCAGGAGCGACTCGTTGGCATCGAACCGGTTCTTGGAGGTGTCATCCTTGCCGAAAAGGGAATTAATGCGGCCTGAGTGGCGTAGTGTGCCGACATAGCCTCCGAGGTCACCATAGAAGCGGGGCAGGCGGGCATCCCTGTCGGCCTGTACCTTCACCTCGCGCCGCTTCTGCTCGTTTTGGAGGTGTTTCATCTCGGTGTTATGTGCTATGGCATAGTCCGTGCATTCGTCGAGTGTCCACGCCCGCTGCCCTCTGGCGGCAGCGGGGGACAGGAGGAGCAAGACGGCGAGTGCCAGGGTCAGGGTTGTTTTCATACCTGCAAATCTGTTACTGTTCATATCTGGGTGAAACAATATATTATCCTCTTATTTGACGATTTTTATACCCACACCCTTTGACTGCTCCTTGATTTGGTTGCCTCTGAGCAGGTCGCTCTTCTTCACGCCGCTTTTCAGCTCGACGGACAGGCCGTCGGAGAGGCCGATGGTGACGGCTCTGCGTTCAAACTGCTGGTGGTCGATGTCGTCGGGCGAAGACGTGAGCACATAGACGTAGGGTTGTCCGTCCTCGAAGGAGATGGCCTTCTCGTCGCATGCCAGGACATCGTTCACGGCACCGAGCACAATGCTGGCATTGGCGCTGTAGCCCGAGCGGATGGTCACGCTGTCGGGGATGATGGCCGTGGCTTTCAGCTCGAACATCTTCGCTCCGTTCTGCATGACGCCCTCAGGAGCTATGTAGTCGAGCCTGGCAGGGAAAGTCACATCCTCCATTGAGCCAAGGTGTAGCTCTATGTCGGTGCCTACGCGCAACTGTGCCACCTCGGTCTCGTCGATGTAGCCGTGGAAGATGATGTCGGTCATGTCGGCAATCTTCGCCACTGTCGAGCCCTCGTTGAAGGCGCTGGTGCCAGAGACCGACGCCCCCTCCTTGACGGGTACGCTGAGAACTACGCCTGTGATGGTGGAGCGGAGGTCGGTGACGCTGACGCCTCCGGAGCGTGAGGACTGACCTCGGGTGACGACCTGCACCTGCGACTCTGCGGCGGTGACATTCTCACGGGCCGATGCCAGACGGGTACTCATCTTCTCATACTCCTCACGGCTCACCACTCCGTCCTGGAAGAGTGCCTGCGTGCGGTCGAACTCACGCTGTGCCTCGGCCAGATTGATGCGTGCCGATGCCACCCCGTTGTTCGCCTCGTTGAGCTGTGCCATGTCGGGGATAATCTTCACGGTGGCAATCAAGTCGCCAGCCTTCACCTTGTCGCCGGGTTCCACCAGCAGCGAGCTGATGACGCCTGTGGCCTGAGGCTTGATGGCCACCTGCCGCCGGGCTTCCATGTTGCCGGCCACGGTAGTGCGTTTCACCAGGGTGCGCTGTTCGGGACTGACTAGTTCATAGACAATAGGCACAGGCTGTGACTGTTGCCAGAGATAATAGAGCGTGTAGCCCACGTAGAGTGCCAAGAGGCACAAACCAATTATTTTGAGTATCTTCTTCATATTCATTCTTCCCTGAGTGCCTCAATAGGCTTGACGGCGAGCGCTCTGCGGACGGGCATCCATCCTGCCAGCAATGCGCCTGCCACTAAGATAAACAACGACCCGATGGCTGTCCAGAAGGGTATGGTTGGACGGGTGAAGACGGCATCGTCGCCCTGGGGCAGAAACCCCGCCACGACATCCAGCAGCCACACAGCTGTACATAGCCCCATCAGTCCTGCGCTGAGCGTCAGGATGAAACTTTCCAGCATCACATCCTTACAGATGTCAAGAGGCTTGGCGCCGATGGCCCGCCGTATGCCAATCTCCTGCGTACGTTCCCTGACGGTGACGAGCATGATGTTGCTGATGCCTATCAGACCGGCTATCAGCGTTCCCAGCCCGACAATCCAAATGAGGATGTGCGTGCCGGTAAACAGGTTCTCGAACATTTGCGTCTGGTCGTTCACCGTCAGCAGCGTCATGGCCAGCTGGTCATCAGGGTGTATGGCGTGGTTCTTCTTGATGACCGAGGCGAGCTGCTCTCTCTCCTCTTCGACGGGAATTGTTTCGTCCATGATGACTGAGCAGAGGTCTATGTCATTCCCTCGGCCGTATGCCGCCTGCTGGGTGGGCAAGGGCATCAGCACGCTTTCCGACAGATCGATGCCGATGTTCACCTGGCGGTTGGTGCAATGGGTGACGCCCACCACGGTCAACGCCATGCCGTTCACTTCAATCCCCTGCCCCACAGCCGCTTCCTGGCTTTCGAAGAGCACGTCGGCCACATGATTGCCAATGACACACACCTTGCGCTTCTCGTTCATGTCGATGTCGTTGATGAAGCGCCCTGCCGCCACTCGTTGCGGCAGCTCGTTGACAAAGTCGGGCATCACGCCCGTCACCTTGTACTGGTAGGTCTGCTTGCCTCTGACCACATTCTGGTAGCCGGCAAAGTTGACGGCACTGAATGACAGCACACGCTTTCCAAAGTGCTCACGAATCAGCTCCTCGTCATGCGAGTTGAGCAGCCACGTGCGGTCACGCCCGAAGCCTCTGTAGGCCATAGAGGTCTCGTGGGGCTTTACCCACATCTCGTTGGGAGGCAAGCTCCTGACCTTGTCTATGATGCCTCGGTCGAGACCTATGCCGCTGCCTATGAGCAGCATGAGGATGACAATGCCCCAGAACACGCCGAAGGCCGTCATCAGACGCTGCCCTCGGCGCACCCTGACGGTCTGGCGCGACGCCATCGCGTCGACGGTCTTGGTGGCGATGGCTTGCTTGGCTGGCACATATCCCGCCACGAGGCCCGCCACGACCATGATGCCGGTCACGGCCAGCACGTACATCAGGCTGACGGTGGGATTGTAGAACACCTCGCTGTTGCCTGTCATGCTTATCACCTTCGACACCAGCTCCATCAGTTCGATACCAAAGAACATACCCACATAGCCGAACAGGAGGCAGATAATGACCGACTCCGTAAGCACAAGCACCACAATCTGGGGAGCCTTCGCACCGATAGCCCGCCGGATGCCTATCTCCTGTGTACGCTCCCTGACGGCGATGAGCATGATGTTCGACACGCCTACAATGCCGGAGAGGAGCGTGGCCAGCCCCACCACAACGACGAAGATGGTGAGGGCGACCAGAACGTTGCTGACGAGCACGGGCAGCTCGTAAAGATTGTAGATCTTCACTGCATTCTTATCCCTCGGAGAGAAGCCCTTGAGCGCGGCCAGATGGGCGAGCACATGGTCGTTGAACTGTCTGTTCAGCGCAGCGGTAGTCAGGTGGGCCGTCTGCAGGCAGAGCCGGCTCAGCTCTCCCTCCGGGCACCATATTTTCTTCACCGTGGTCAGCGGGGCCACGATGACCCGGGAGGGATTCGACGCCAGGACGGGTTCATAGACTCCGATAATCTGGAAGTTGATTCCGTCCAGCTGCAGGCTGTTTCCCACCACCGATGTGGTGTCGCCCCTGAAGAACGCATCGCGCAGCCCTTTGGGAATGACGCACACCTTACGTTGCTTACGCATGTCCAGGTCGTTGATGTCGCGGCCCTCCACAATCTGTGTGTTGGGTGCCACGGCATAGCCGGGGGCATAGCCGTCAACAATGGTGTTCGTATATTCCTTGCCACGGCGAGCCTGAATGACATGGCTCACGACGGGGATGACCTGTGCCACCGTGTCGCCCAGCAGCGTTTTCAACGCTGCGGCATCCTCTTCATAGAGCCGGACGGCGCTGCCCCGGTTGCGGCCCTCGAAGGGCTGCGACGTCTCCTTGGGAGTCAGCGTCACTATGCCAATGTTGTAAGCTTTGAAGTTGAGGTTCATTCCGTTGATGAGGCCACGGCCTGCGCTGATGAGCACAATGAAGATGAAGATTCCCCAGGCAATGGAAAATCCTGTCAGCGCAATGCGCATCTTGTTGCCCTTCATCACGGCAAAGACCTCGGCCAATATCTCCCTCATACTTCCTTGTTCATCGTTTTCGGGTCTGCGGCCTGTTGTTCGTTGTCCAAGTCGCCAAACAGCTCTTCTGTCACCAAGTCTATGTACTGGTCGCCAAGCACAAAGTCCAGGTGGCGGTCATCTACATCCACCACCTTCAGCATAGGCGCCACACGGCGCCACTTCTTCTGGTTGCTCTCCCAGTCGGAGTTTCCCCTCAGCGCCTGGAAGAGCGTCACGTGGCCGTCGTACGTCGGGAACGGCTGGCTGCAATGCAGTTGTGCGGCCGTGCCGACTTTCTTGATGGCCAGCTGCAGAGCGGCCTGCAACGCATGCTCATCCATCTTCTTAAGGTCTATATGATGCTGGGTGGCGAAAGTGGTTGCTTCCTTGACGATGTCCTCATCGCTCATCTTGACGTAGTTCTCGTCGTGCATCTGGGAGTCGCCAAGGTAAATGTTCGGACATGCTCCACGCAGCTCATGCCAGCGCTGGGCCAGCCAGTAAGCCTGCTCGCCTCCCCATGAGTAGCCTATGAAGCCGAAGACGCTTGCCTCACGGGGGATGTCATGGTCGAGCATCTGGGCATACGCGTCGATCATTTCGCAGAAATCAGCATCGTGGAAGAGCCGGTCGGCATGCTCGTCCGTCGGTTCGATGGTGTAGATGGAGAAACGCTTCTGCCACCGGCTCAGCTTGCCCGCCATATTGATGGCATAGACAATGCCGTGGGGGACTACGAGCACCGGCTTGTCGGGGCTATAGCCGTTATACCAGCATCCCGGCGCTGCTGAGCTGCTGACCGTCCGGGCTATCGTGCGCTGTCGCATCAGGTCGTTGACGCTCACCTTCACTCCGCTGGCAGAAGCCATGACAGCCAGTCGGATGACACCGATGCTCGTCAGTCCCAAGGCTATCAGGTCGTCGGTGGTGCCGAAGTCACTACGTTCCAGCACCTGCCGGGCAATGAGGAGCAGCAGAGATTCCTTCTCCGTAGCGGGAGCCACGTTCTCGATATGCTGCATGAACTCGGGTTCAGGCAGGTGGCGGCGGTCTGTCTTGCCGTTCGGCGTTTGGGGAAAGCTGTCGAGCTGCATATAGGCCATGGGCACCATGTACTCCGCGAGTGAGCCGGAGAGGTGGTCGCGCAATGCCGTCTTGTCGATGGGACGGTCGGCAGTATAATATAAGCAAAGCACGTTGTTGCCGCCAACCTGTGTGATGACGGCTACTGCCTGGCTGATGCCTTCGTAGCGGGTGGCACAGGCTTCTATCTCGCCCAGCTCGATGCGGTAGCCGTGCACCTTCACCTGATCGTCCTTGCGGCCCAGGAATAACATCTGGCCGTCATCATCCCAACAGCCCAGGTCGCCCGTACGATACATGGGGACGGGTGTCCCGTCGTCATTGACGGGCAGGAAGGGGCAGATGGTAAATGCCGCCTCCGTCAGCTCTGGCTGTTGCCAGTAGCCACGGCCTACCTGTATGCCGGCAAAGCACAGCTCGCCGACGGCTCCCCTCGGCACCAGCCGTCCGTCACGGTCAACCAAGAAGAACCAGCTGTTCGGGCCAGGTCGGCCTATGGGGAAGCAGTCAGGTCGCTCGCCAGGCTCTATGATATAATATGACACGTCGTTCGAACATTCTGTCGGCCCGTAGCTGTTGACAATGGTGATGTGGTCGCTGTACACGTCGTGCAGTTTTTCTCCGCCTGCTGCCAGTATGCGCAGTGGCAGATCTTGGTAGGCGTTGAGCAGGAGCACGGCCAGCGACGTGGTTAATCCCATAACGGTAATCTGGTTGGAGTACAGGAACTGCCGGATGGCACCGAGGTCACGGCGTATCTGCTCGGGCATGATATAGACAGTGCCGCCCAGCGTCAGTATGGGAAAGACATCATCCACATGAGCATCGAACGAGAAGGAACGATGGGCGGCCATACGGTCGGCAGCCGTCAGCCCTATCGTATGGATGAAGGACGCGATGGCATTCCTGAGTCCTGCCTGATGGAGCACGGCACCCTTGGGACGGCCCGTGGAGCCTGAGGTGTAGATCATGTAGGCCAGGCCGTCGGGGGTGCTCAGGTTCATGGGGGATGCCTCGGCTGCAAAGTCGGTATCGGCGATGAACTGACGGTCGACGACCACTTTGGCCCCGCAGTCGCGCAGCATGTATTGCCGCCGTTCCTCAGGATATTCCAGGTCGATGGGCACGTAGGCGGCACCGGCCTTGTGAATGGCGATGACGGCGAGGGGGAAGTCAACGGTGCGGTCGAGCATCACGGCTACGAAATCATTGGGACGAACGCCACAGACAGAAAGCCGGTGTGCCAGCACGTCGGAGCGGTGCGACAGCTCGCCGTAGGTCATGCTCCTTGTCCCGTCGGCCACGGCCAGGCGGTCGGGCATCTGCCTGGCACAGTCCTCGAAAGCCGCGACGAAGGTCTTCCCCCTGTCTACTGGCAGGCGCTTGCCCGCCCCCAGGCGCACCAGCGCCTGCTGCTGCTCAGGCGTGATGAGGCCTATCTGGCTGAGCGGGGCGTCAGGACGGGCCATCATCTGGCCTGCCACGCAGCCGATGGCGTCGGCCAGCATCTGCAGTGTCGGCTCGCTGTTCATGGCAAGGCCCGACTCCACACGTATCTCGTAGCTGTCGCCCTTGCAGAAAATCAGCACACCGGCGTCGCCATCCATCTCCTCACGCACGGGCTGCACCACCTCCAGCTCCATGTCGCCCAGCAGGAGGCGCTCCTCCATGCTGGCCATGGCCTGGAAGTTGAACATCACGCCCGGCGTCATGTCGAGATCCATGCAGAAATGGGTAAAGGGGTATATGCCGTGGCGGATGGTGCTCATCAGCTCTGTGCGTAGCCGACGGATATAGTCGGCGACGGTAGGGTCACCGGAGCCGTCGGCCAGGAAGGGCACCGACCTGACGAACATGCCCACACTGCTGCGCAGGCGCTTGTCCATGCGGCCGTGGTTCACGGTGAAATAGGCCACGCGCTCCTGCCGGGTGAGGACACCGACAGCGTGGCTGAAGGCGGCCTGGAAAAGGAGGTTCACGGCCACCCCCTGCCGCTGGCACCACTCGTCGCACAGCCTCCGGCTGACGAGCGCGCTGCGGCGGCCCATCTTCCCCATGCTGCCATGGCGCTGACTGCTGAGCGTGGCCAGCTTCAGCCCCGCGAACTTCTCCGCATAGTATGCCTTGGCACGCTGGTAGGACTCCGTGGCGAACGACGCTGCCTCGGCCTCGGCGGCCTGATACATGCCATACGGCTGAGGTTCCAACACCTCGCCCTCCATAGCCCTGGCGAAAGCACTCGTCAGAATAGGGGCAAACGACATCCCGTCGACGATGGCATGATGACCGTCGGAGAGCAGGCAGAGACGCTGCTCCGTCTCAACCACTTCCACACGGAACAGCGGCTCGCCGCTGAACAGACGGAACGGACGGACAAAGCCACGGCTGATATAGGCTTGCAGCTCGGCTTCCGAGCAATGGCGGCTCACCACGGGGATAGTCATCGACAGGTCGCACCACTGGCGCAACTCACCCTGGGCGCCCACCACAAAGCGTGTGTGAAGCTCGGCTATGCTGCCCATCATCGGTCTCAACGGCACGGACAACGCGCGGCAGCGACAGCGACAAGGGCATGAAAATATAGGACGGCAGATTATACTGCGTGGAATCAGGGTGCTGCATACTCTGAAGCAGCACACCAAGCTGGGATTGTAGCAGCGGATAGGGCTTCATCTAGCTCTTTTGTCTTGAGCATGCAAAAGGAGTATTTTTTTTGCTTTCCGACAAGAAATTAACAAAAAAAAAAGGACAACGGCATACGAGTGAACCCAAAATTAACTGACCATGAACGAACTCACCACGATTCGCTCGGCTTTTCTGGCCTTGCCAGCGGCCAAAGGCCAAGCGGCCGCTTGGCTCCAAGAACTTCTCCGAATGGTGCTCACCTACCCGCAAGGGTAATTGCGAGGCAATCGCGAGGCAATCGCGAGGCAATCGCGAGGAGGGAGCGATTGGGGAGCGAAGCGACGGGGGCCGGAGCGATTGGGGAGCGATGCGACGGGGGCCGGAGCGATTGGGGAGCGAAGCGACGGGGGCCGAAGCAATGGGGGAACGAAGCGACGGTGGGGCGAAGACGGGGCAGGGGCACTAATATCCTTTCAACGAATCTGTTATCGTTTGTGTTTTCTCCTCGGAAAAGTAAGAGACCCCACCCTTCAACGATTCTGTTATCGTCTGTTCTTCTCCTTGGAAAGAGTTAGAGACCCCACCCTTCAACGAATCTGTTATCGTCTGTTCTTCTCCTTGGAAAAAGTTAGAGACCCCACCCCTGCCCCTCCCCTTGAAGGGAGGGGAGTGGCTACCGCTGGAGAAGTCCTGGGTCAACGGTACAGCTCGGATTTTTCCACAATTCGTGTCCAAAGATTTTCCCCTAATTTTCCCACAATTTTCCACAATTCGTGTTCAAAGACTTTTCCCAAATTTTCCAACAATTTTCCACAATTCGTGTTCAAAGACTTTCCCCAAATTTTCCAACAATTTTCCACAATTTGTGTCCCAAAATCTTACGACAATTCGAGTTCATGAGTGTTCGTGTTCGTTGTTTCGGAAAGGACGGAAATCTTTATTCGTTGATAATTGTTTCCTGTCACCCTCCTGTCACCATCGAAAAGGGTGACAGAAGCCTGTGTTTATCGGCGTTCTGTCACCCTGTTTTTCGTTTTTCCTATGTAGAGCAGGATGGGTTAGCCCCCCTTACGTTCACTCCGGGTCGCGGCTGTCATTCGCCGTCGGTCGGTTGGCGCGTGCATTGCTGTTACCCGTGCCGACACCGAAGTACTTGTAGAGGGCCTCTATGGCGTCGGCGGGTGTAATCTTCGTGTCGCCGTTGAGGTCGGCAGCGCCGAGGACGAATCCATTCTGGTTCACCCCGAAGTAGTAGTAGAGAATCATGATGGCATCGGCGGGCGTCACCTTGTTGTCGCCGTTCACGTCACCAGGAATGATTCTCCGGGTGAGGGTGCGCTTTTTACCTTTATTGTAATCATCTACCTCGTAGTCCTCTATCACGTCGTCCAGGTTCTGGCTGATGGTGACGGTGCCGCAGGTGCCGCCGTCACCAGCGCCAATGGGAAGCTGTGCGTTCGTTCCATAAAGGAGGCCGTTCGGCCCCACTGCGACGACGCTGGTGATTCCGTCGGTGATGGTGATATCGCCACAGCGGCTAGATTCTCCTTCATTAAAGGCAGCAGCAGTACCTATGCCAGCGGCAATCTCTCCACCCTTAGCATAGATGTCGCCTCCGGTGATGGTGATGTTTCCGCACGAGCCTGACCGGCCACTGCCTATGCCGGCACCAAACCTTTCGCTCTCGGCATAGATGGTGCCTCCAGTGATGGTGATGTCGCCACACCTTCCACCAGAGGGTCCTCCTATGCCCGCAGCACCCTGTCCGCCAACAGCATGGATGTTGCCGCCCTCGATGACGATGTTGCCACAGTCAGTGTTTTTGCTGCCACCGATGGCTGCTGCAAAATAGTTGCCATTTGACGCATTGAGCGAACCAGTACCCTTGATGGTGAGCGTCTTGTTGGCAGGCACGTAGATGCCGGCTTTTGAGTCGCCACCCACCACTTCGTTCTCGCCTTCGAGGATGATGGTGGCATCGCCCAGACATTCGATGGCTTCCCACGTGAAATTGCGGCTTTGCTTGCTATTGATGCTGGCGTCGCGCAGGGTGACGGTGGCTCCGTCGGCAATCTTGATCCTGACATCGGCTAGCAGTATGCCGTAGAGGATGTCGCCGTTCTGCGCCACGTAGTCGTTGTTGAGTGTCAGCAGGTTGACCACGCCCTCTGCCACGCTGTTGGGATTATAGACGAATTTATACATCATGATGCTACCCGTCTCTATGCCGCCAATGGTCACCTTGCCACAATTGCCATTGATAGAGTTGCCGAGGGCAAAGGGGCGGTCGGGGCTGATGGCCGTGACGCAGTTCACCTGGTCGGTGATGGTGATGTCGCCACACCGAGAGTGTATATCGCCCGTTTCTCCGGAGCCGCAGCCGATGCCGGCGGCCTCTTTCGTAGATGAGGCGGTGACCGTTCCGCCGGTGATGGTGATGTTGCCACATGCGCTGACAGTCTCTCCGGCTGAGCAACCGCTGCCGATGCCTGCAGCCAGCTCACCGCCCGTTGCGGTGATGGTGCCGCCCTCGATGACGATGTTGCCACAGCTGAGCATGTAGCCTCCGCCGATGCCTGCCGCTCCGCCGATGTCAATCGCTCCGTCGATGCTGACCGCAAATTCGTTGCTGCTGGCGTCGAGCGATCCGTCGCCCTTGATGGTGAGCGTCTTGCCCTCAGGCACGTGGATGCCGGGATAGTAGGCGAAGAATCCCTTCACCGTGTTCTCGCCCTCGAGGATGATGGTGGCGTCGCCCTCGCAGCTGATGCCTGCCCATTCATAGAGGCGAGAGTAGTCATCATCAAACTCACTCACGCCGTTGATGGTCACATCGCGCAGTGTGACGGTGGCGCCATCGGCAATCGAGATCTTGTAGTTGCCAGACAGCCGTCCCGTCACCAGGTCGCCATTCCTGGCCTTGCGGTCGCTGGTCAGTGCGGAGAGGTCGATGGTGCCCGGCTCGAACCAGGGAACCAGCTTCTTCCCGTTGGCCGTGGCGATGTTCTCGGGGGTAATCTTGGTGCCCTCGGTATAGACGGCGAAGAACTTGCCCTGGGCAAAGGTGACGGTGCCTGCGTCGTAGCTGTTGGCCTGGAGGTAGTCGGACTCCAAGGTCCAGCCGAGCGTCAGCTGGCCGTCGTCCGGGCCGTTTAGTCCCCGGCCTATGCCCGCATAAAGCGCATTGCTATCGTCAGTTCCACCGGTGGCCGTCACCTGTCCGCCATTGATGATAATGGTACCAGCCGTACCACATTCCGCATAATCGGGCGAGGAGTACCAGAAATTAGCACCGCCGCCGATGCCAGCGGCCTCCTTTCCACCCGTGGCGTTGACCACGCCGCCATTGATGGTGATGCTGCCGGTTCCCGGCCTGTTCATCACGCCGCCGCCGATGCCAGCGCCATCCTCTCCGCCTGTGGCGGTGACGTTGCCGCCGTTAATGATGATGTGTCCGTAGGGAACATCACGGACGCTACCGCTGCCATCGCCGCCGCCGATGGCAGCGTCATGGGTGCTGGCAGTAGCTATCAGCACGCCGTCGCCCTCGATGGTGAGCGTGTTGTCATCTTCCACCTGGAAGCCCTTCGTGGCGGTGAGCGTGGCGCCCTCGCCCAGATGCAGCACAGCCGAGCCCATCACCCTGATGCGGTTGGCGTTGGTCACGTCGGTGTTCACGTAGTACGTGCAGCCGTCGCCCAGCAGCGTGGTGCTCTCGGTGATGACGTCGCTGGTCATGGGTAACAGCTTTTGGCCTGCAATGTTGTCGGTAGTGGCCTCGGTATCGGTGCCGTCGACCAGGAATTTCTTGCCCTCGGCAAAACTGATTCTATCAGTATTATAGAATTTAACGCTATTGACGGATACGAAGTCGCTGGGATTGGTCCAGCCGAGTGTGAGATAGCCAAAATGGACATCTCCCCACTGGCCCGGGCCAATACCGACACTGTTATCGCCACTGTTAACCGTTATCTGGCCACCATGGATGATAACTGTGCCGCAGCGATTACCTCTGCTACCGCCGATGGCAGCATCGCCATTTTCGGCGAAGGCGTTCAATGCACCGCTGCCCTCGATGGTGAGGGTACATTCTTCCGGGCTGTAAGACACTTCAATACCCATCGGGGCGTTGAGCGTGGCGCCCTTGTCGAGGACGAGCGTGGGTCTGCCGTTTACCCGGAGTCGGGTGTCAAGGTTCACGACGCCGGTCACCTTGTAGGTCAAGTCACCCCCTAAGACAGTGGTCGTCTCAGTGACGGTGACAGGTACGCTGCCATCCTCCAGCTGCCAGACGTAGTTCATGTCGAAGCCATATTCAGCCAAGGGGCCTTCGTTGACCGTCCAGTAGGCACAGCCTATCCAGCTCCATTCAGTATCACCGCTCCGGGCATTCGTAGAACGGATGGCATACTTGCCCTGCTCGTTGAGGAAGAACACTTGCGCTTCCCAATCGCTGCGGGGGCCATCCGTCCTGTCCGCTGTGTTCAGATGACCCTCCGTCAAAGCTGCCACGGAATAAGTTCTGGGATTGGTGAAACAGATATTGCCGTTCTTGAGCTGGAAGCCGTATGCATACTCATAGCCAGCAACTTTGTTGATCTGGAACGCAGGTGCACTGGCCATGTCGGTCGTCAGATAGCCGTCGGCAGTGACATAGTACTTCAGGCCGCCTACCTCGGTAAACACGCGGTATTTATGGCCGTCTACAATGGCGTTGAGGGCACGCTCATAATTGGCGAGATCTGGAGCAAAAAAGGGTGTGTCGGTGAGGGAACCGCTGAACGTGTGGTTCACACGGTCGTAGAGGCCAGCCTTACCGTTGTATCGGGCAGGCACGAAGTCGCACTTCAGCGTCTCGCCCTCGTAAATCCTGCAGCCATAGAGCGTCATCACCGACTTCGAGTTGTCCTGCTTCAGGCCGCCCTCGGTGGCCGAGGTGTTTAGGTCAAACAGAAACATGGGGGTCTTGCCGTCGTCGGCCGTTCCAGTAGTGGTCACGCTGCCTACAGCCGTGCTTTGGTCGGAATAGCGAAACCAAGTGGCCGTCTGTCCTTCGCAACTCAGCAGGATGCGCTCGCCATAGACAAAGCCTGAACCGCTTTTCACATTGCCCGAACGGTTGAAGCAGGGTGAATCCTGCACTGCGGAAGCGGAATAGTTATAGTGGCGCGAGAAGAAGCAGAAGGCATTGGAAATGTAGTCTGACAGGCGGGCGCCCAGCAGCGCCTCCCAGTTTCTCTGCGTGTTCTGCGTCGCCTCGCAGTCCATCACCACGCGGGTGTTGGCCTTGTGGGTATAGCCCGTGTTGAAAGCCTGCAGTCCCGTAGACTTGATGGACTCCAGAATGGTTACATCACGCTCAGCTACACCCGTGGATTGTCCGTAGGCGGCCAGCGTCCCTATCAGCAGCAAGACTGATGGCAGTAAAGACAAATACTTTTTCATATCATGGTCAAATTAAGTTTAGTATTAGAGGGATTCATGCTTCGCCGGCAGGGCAACTCAGGCATGAAGAGGCAGGAGGGCTGGCAGCCGCCGAAGTCGACAACAATCTTCTCGAAGACGATGCCGGGATGGCTCGGGCGGAAAGTCAGCTCGACGATTAGCCGTCAGCATACAGGAACTTGCTTTCAAACGAGGTTAGCGCGGCTGGCAATGGTGACTCACCGAACAACTTGGAAAGCACGTTCAGGAAATCCTTCTCAGGCAGGGCCTTTATGTCTGAGCGTATCGACTCGACTGTCGGATAGTTTTTCGCCTGTTCCATACAAATTACTCTATGACGGTGCAAAGGTAAGCATTTTCTGGCAACCATCCAAGGATTTTGCTAAATATGATTATCCTAATAGTAGAAAAAAGGCGCTACAGGAGCTACTTTGCCACTTAACCAGCTGACATTTAATTCGTTGTTGGTAGCTACAGGACTTTAAATGGAGCTACCGTAGTAGCTACAGTCAACCTTCTCACTAACGGAGTCTCCGTTTGGGAAAAAACGAACGCCGTTTGAAAAAATACGAACGCCGTTTGAAAAAATACGAACGCTATTTTTTCGTCCCAAGGCTTGGGACGAAAAAACGCGAACGCCATTTCTCAGTTTCTCTCTCCCAATACTTTGCAGTATGTAACATCCGGCATGTTACATACCGCAAAATTGAGAAATCGGCCTGTAGCTACTTCGGTAGCTCCATTTAAAGCCTTGTAGCTACCAACAAATGTTTATAAACCAACTTGTTAGATGCTCCTGTAGTGCCTGTAGCACCTTTTTCTCGCGCGTATAATATGCACACGCGCGAGCCCCCAACGAAATTACGATATTTCGACCTGGTACGGTTGAACTTTTGTGTGACCGCGAAGGAGTCGGCTCTCAATAGCCGGGCGGTGTGAAGCACCCCCCGGAGAAGGCGAGCCACCTGACGGCGGATAATCATTTGCTAAAAACCTGTCGTTCAAACCGACATAGCCTTTTCTATCGTTAAGTGTAAACCCTGGGCAGAGAATGGCTTGACAATGGCCTGCTACTCTGCGGCCAGACTTCGCTGGCAGGGCGACTCCGGCATGAAGAGGTAGGAAGGCTGGTAGCCGCCGAAGTCGACGACAATCTTCTCGAAGACGATGCCGGGATGGCGTGGGCGGATGGTCAGCTCGTGGATGTCGGCCTGCGCGACGGGCAGCTCTACCGTCTTCTCGACGATGCGACGGGCCACGGCGGGATAGTAGTCGGAGTACATGTAGGGCTGACGGTCGACGAGCGTCTTGTTGAAGTTGACCGTCTGAGGCTCCCCGCCGTCGAGGCTGACGGAATACTCAAAGCCGCCGACGTTAAGGAAGTCGAGTGTAGACTTCACTACGACGTGCACCTTCACGGAGGTTGGGACGTTCTGGGGGAGGGAGAAGCGGTAGGTCAGGACAGCATCGCCTACGGGCTGGGTGTAGGGCGTGAGGGCGACGGCGCTGCGGGTGCGTCCGTAGTAGGGGTAGACGGTCCACGCAGTGCCCTCGGTGGCCTGGGCAGAGAAGAAGTGCTCGGCCTCCATGGAGACATATCCGGCACTGGGTGTGAAGGTGTAGCCTCCGGCAGGCGATGGCCCTTCGGTGGTCACCTGCGTGGTGCGCGGCATGGTGTCGGCGCGGAAGTTGTCGTTCCACGAGCGGTAGCCGATGTGCTTCTGGGTCATCATGCCGTTCCACTTGCCTCCGGCAATGTCCTTGTTGTAGGAGAGACAGAGCAGGGAGTCGCGGCGGAAGCACTGGGCCACGCGGACTGCCCAGAGGTTGGCGTCGGGGTTGCCGTCCTTAGCCAGCTGCTGGTTCATGGCCTGGGCGTAGTACATGTCGTAGAGGTTGGCCATGGCCTGCACGGGGAAGAGGACGAGCTGGCGGTAGAAGTCGCGGGCCTGGACGGGGATGTCGTCGTAGAGGCGCAGCGCGCGCAGCTCCAGGCGCTGGTAGTCGTCGGCCACCTGTCGCCACTCGCCCGACGGGAGACTGTAGGTGCGGGCATCGAGCATCTCTGGAGTGACGCGGGCCATGTACTGGCAGTTCTGGTTGTAGATAGAGGCGGCCTCCTGGGCTGTTTCCCCACTGAGAGCCGTGGCAAAGAAGCGGCGGGTGTGGTCGGTGACGGTCTGGAGCGTGTATTCCTTGGGGTTCCAGGCCATGTCCATGAAGAGCTGGATGGGGTACTCCATGGGCTTCAGGTCGCCGACGTTGAGAATCCACATGCGCTGAATGCCGAAGTCGTAGGCCAGTGAGAGCTGTTCGAACATCTGCTGGGTCTGGGTGACATTGAGCCACTTCGTGTTGCGGGGAGCACCTACGTAGTCCACGTGGTAGTAGATGCCCCAGCCGCCCTTGCGGCTGCGCTCCTTCGCGTTGACGGGCACGCGGCGGATGTCGCCCCAGTTGTCGTCGCTGATGAGAATCATCACGTCGTCGGGCACACGGAGGCCAGCGTCGTAGTAGTCCTGCACCTCTTTATAGAGTGCCCACACCTGCGTGGTCTTCTCGGCGGGCTTCTTGGTCACGTCCTTGATGATGCGGCGCTGGTTGTTGATGATGCGCTCCATCAGCCCGGTGTCGGCCTGGTCGCTCATGGCCTCGTCGCCGTCGCCACGCATGCCGATGGTGACGATGTCCTCGGTGCCTTTCATGCGCTCTATGCCCTCACGGAAGAACTGGTCGAGCTTCTCCTGGTTGGTCTGGTAGTTCCATGCGCCCCACTCGCTGCGGCGGCGGGCATACTCCTGATGGTTGCGGGCCATAGGCTCGTGGTGGCTGGTGCCCATCATCACACCCATGCGGTCGGCGGTCTTGCCGTTCTCCGGGTCGTCGGCATAGAAGGCCCATCCCCACATGGCGGGCCACATCATGTTGCCCTTCAGCCGGAGGATGAGCTCGAAGACTTTCTCATAGAAGCGGTGGTCGCCGTAGTCGGTGCCCCAGGTGTTCTTCACCCACGAGGTGAGGCAGGGGGCCTCGTCGTTGAGGAAGATGCCACGGAACTCCACTGAGGGCTCGCCGTCGGTGTAGATACCGCGCTTCACAAAGGCACGGGCATGCGACTGCACGGGCACGTCGGCCCACCAGTACCACGGCGAGACACCCAGCTGGCGGCTGAGCTCGTAGATGCCGTAGATGGTGCCACGGCGGTCGCTGCCAGCAATGACCAGACGGCCGTCGGCCACGGTGATGACATATTTCTCGCGGCGCCCCTTCAGGTCGGGCAGCACGCCCTGCTTCAGCAGACGGTCGATGTCGGCATTCTTGCCCACGGTGCCCACGAGCACGGCGGCCTCGTGGCCGATGGTACGCTGCATGTCGGTCTTCAGATTGCCGATGGCAATCTTCACGCCATCGTAGTCCTGCTCGCTGTAGCTGATGGTGCCGGCAGTAAGCTCTAAACCGTCGGCCACAGGCTCAAAGGACACAAAAGACTCAGCCGCCTGCGTAGCAAGAGCGAAGGCGGTGAGCAATAGGATTGACAAAGATTTTCTCATAATTATAGGAGTAAAGGAGGTGAAGAGGGAAAGGAGTTGTGGAGTAAGGAGTTCTTGCTTAGGCAAGCGACCAAGGTCGAGCGGTGGAGTAAGGAGGGAAAGGAATCTACTTCTAAAAGATAGGCAATGATATAGCAGTTGACACTTAATCAATTATTCCGCATGGCACTCCCCTCCCCTCAAGGGGAGGGGAGCGGCTGCCGCCGGAGACGCTCCGGGGCAACTGCTATATTATTGCCTAAAGATATGCGGGATGAACTCATGGAGTCCACGGCGCCATGTGAGGAACTCATGGGCGGTACCGGCCGACTCGCTGGAGTCGACCTTAATGCCCAGCTCGCGGAGCTGGCGGACGATGTCGCCGCTCTTGATGAAGTCCTCTTCACCCCAGTTCATGTACATGTAGTGAACTTTCTTGTTGAACTCGTCGGCATTGGCGAAGACACCGTTGTAGGCGGTCTTCACGTCGAGGCCGAAGATGGCGCCGCTGAAGGTGCCCAGCCAGGCAAACTTGTCGAGGTTGTTCAGCACGACATCGAAGGTCTGGTGACCACCCCAGCTAAGTCCGGCCATAGCGCGGTTCTCGCGGTCGGTCTTGGTGCGGAAGTTTGCATCGATATAGGGGATGAGGTCGTTGAGCAGCACGGGATAAAACGAAGCGCCATAGTCGCCCATGCCCTGTCCTCGGCCCATCGGCGCCTTGATGTCGCCGCTCTCCATGACCACAATCATCGGCACAGCCTCACCCTTGGCGATGGCATTGTCCATGATGTGCTGCATCTTGCCCTGCAAGGCCCAGCTCGTCTCGCCCTCGCCCATGCCATGCTGGAGGTAGAGCACGGGATAGCGTTTCTTGAAGCCCTGCTTCTGGTCGTACTCGGCAGGAGTGTAGACCATGGCGTGACGCCACTTCTTCTGTTCGTTGCTGTAGTAGTAGATGCTGCGCATACTGCCGGCTGGCACGCCCTGCTGCGGACGGTAGTAGTCGCCCTCGGGACCCTCGGGAATCTCTATGCCGCCCGACTCGCGGTTGCAGCCGAAGAAGGTCTCTGTGGCGGGGTCGATGAAGTTCACGCCGTCGATGTTCATGAAGTAGTAGTGGAAGCCCACGGGCAGCGGGTCGGTGACGGCCATGAAGCCGCCCTTGCCGTCGGGCTGCATGTCGTACTTCTTGTTGCAGATGTCGACGATGACCTTCTTGGCCTGCGGGGCATTGATATAGAAGTAGGCACGGTGCTGGCTGTCCACCTTCGGGAAGTCGTTGCCGGGAACGGTGGTCTCGGCGGTGACGGCATCGGCGGGCACATCAATCTTCTTGACAGCCACAGGCATGTTCTGCGGACGCTTGGGCTCAAAGCCGAGGTGACGGGCCACAGCCTCGCCATAGCGGCAACCCAGCTCGCGGTAGCCGGCAGCATCGAAGTGCAGACGGTCGGGGCCGTTGGTGCAGTTGTCGGAGGAGATGACCTGAGCGGTATGGACGGTCTGCGGCAGCTCGTCAATCTGCTTCTTGCAGCCGATGCACACGCCCTTGCCGTCGGCCTGGACGATGTTTCCGGCATAGAGGTTCACCTCCTCGGGCTTCAGCTGCAGGTCGCTGCAAAGATGCTCATAGACCTGCTTCACCATGCCAGCCCACTTCGGGTCGCCGGTGTTAGTCTCGCCCTGGTGCATCAGGATGCCCTTGATGACACCGTCCTGCTGGGCTTTCTTAGCCAGCGTGACCAGACGCTTATAGGGGTCGTTGTCGTAGGCGGCGAGCATGCCCCTCATCCAGCCGGGAGCCTTCTTCTCCACATAGCTGGGAATGCTGTCGGGCAGGAAGCCCTTGATGTCGATGCCACCGATGGCAACGTGGATGACACCAATCTTGATATTCTCGGGCAGCGAGGCCACGAGCGTACGGCCAAACCAGTCGGCAGGGGTCAGGCCGGTGTTGGGACGGCAAAGGGGAGCCGACGCCTCGCACCACTCACCCATCTTGCGGGCGGGGCGCTGGTCGGTGGCGGGGAAGTCGACGGCGGGCATCAGGAGGAAGCGGGGACCAGGACTGGCCAGGTCGACTGCCTCGGGGCGGGCATTGCCCTCCATGTTCGACTGTCCGAAGCAGAGGAAGATGTAGAAGTTGGGGTCAGGCTGTGCGGCGTTCTCTGCCACAGCCTTCTTGGCAGCCTGTCGTCTCTGGGCTGTCATGCTGCCTGGCATCACCATGAGCAGGGCTGCCACCAGCATCAATAACGACGAGTGTTTCATTGTCTTATGATTTTAGTTAATTATTAGTTAATTAAGAATATCTTCGTATTTCCCTGATAGGTGGCCTTGATGGTGGCACGACCCTCTACGACGGGGCTGATGTCGAACTTCACGCCAGGCACATCGGACGTAGCCTCCAGCTTGCTGCCTTTCAACAGGCGGCCATACACCTGATAGCGGTTCTGCTCAGAGAAACCGTTCTGGGCGTTGAAGCGCACGGGTGTCGTGGGGATGTTCAGCTTCTGGCCGTCGGCGGTGATGGTGACCTGCGGCACTTTGGGAACGAATGCTGTGATGGAGGTGGCTCCCTTGGAGAAGCCGATGCCGTGGAGGTCGAACAGACCCTGCGGACGCTGCGGCTGCTGAGGACCACGACCGAACTGCGGACGGCCCTGCGGCTGCTGGGGCTGCTGCACCTCGGGGCCTTCCACGACGAGGTAGATGGCGTGCTTGCCGGTAAGACCCTCGACGGCGGGAACGGGGATGGCTACCATCCTGGCCATGTTGTTACTGCCAGCCATGGTTTCAACGGCAATTTCCTGACCCTTCCAGGGGTCGTCGAGCATGACATGAATCTTGAAGTCGCCCTTGTTGCTGGGTGTCAGGTAGAGGTTCAGATAGACACCGTCGCCCTTCTTCGTGCCCTCGAATGCCTTGCAGCCCTTGGTGTCCTGAGCCAGACCGCCGAAACCGAAGTACTTAAAGCCGACGATGCCGCCGTTCTGGATACCGGCCAGGTCCATCGAGTTGTTCCACACGTCGTGGTTGTCCTGCATCCAGTTGTTGGCGTTGGGGCCATAGACGAAACAGGCGTAGCCGGCGCTATAGTAGGCATAGGGAGGCAGACCGAAAATCTGGAAGCCCTCGCTGGTAACCTCGGCACCGGTATATTCATTGCCATCGCTGGCCTTGGCTGTCCACACATTATCCTTGGCGTAGGGGTCGTAGCCCGTAATCTTCACTACCCCACCCTTGGCCACAGGCTTCTTGTCCCATGTAATCTTCACGGGAGCCACCATGGCCTGACGGGCATTGCCGAAGCCACGGGGAGGACGATGGTAGAAGACATACCACTGGCCGTTGATCTCCTGAAGCGAGCCGTGGGTGTTGTGGCCGAAATTGGTGGTGATGAGCTTCGAGCCATCCTCGTTGAGCACGACGCCACGGGAGTCAACCAGCACGCCGCCGGAGCGCCAGGGGCCGAGGGGTGAGTCGCCGAAGGCATAGCGCAGGGCGGAGTTGGTATTGCCCAGGCCGTATTCCTTGCCGCTATAGCCGGAGAACACCATCACGTACTTATTGCCCACCTGACGGATGCTGCTTGCCTCGAAGAAGTTGAAGTCAAGCGGGTTCTGTCCTTCATAGAGGGCCTTGTACTCACTGCCAGCCTTGTCGAGCAGACGGCCGTCGGCACTGCTGGCGGGGATGAAGGGGTCAATAGGCTCTGTGCCCTCCCGCTTGGAGTACATCGTCTTCTGGTCGAGTTCAACGGCAGTGGAATGCTGGAAGCCGTAGAACACGTAGGCACGGTAGCCGATGTCATAGTCCTTGTCCTTCTTGTCGGTGATGGTCTCGATGAACACCGAGGGGTCGAAGTCGATGAGCGAGCCGGGGAGGCACTGACGACCGTCATCCGTGAGGTTGACAGGGGTGAAGGGGCCATTGGGACGGTCGCCCTTACACACCATCGGCGTACGCCGCCAGCCACGGCTGTGGGGATAGAGCCAGTAGGTCTTCTTGCCTGTGGCACGGTCGGTGGTGCAGACAAGGTCGGGGGCATACATCGTGTCCCACTGGCCGTCGACATACCAGGTGAAGATGGGACCTTCGTCGCGCCACTGGCTGAGGTCTTCTACAGGGGCCGACCACATGCGGATGTCGGGGCCGCAGTAGGCGGAGTAGTTCACGTCGTGAGAGCCGATGATATAGGCACGCAGCTTACCGGGATTATCGGGGTCTTCAAACACGCGGGGCTCGCCGTCGGGCACATGCTCCCACAGGGGCAGATAGGGGTTTTGCGCTACGCTAAATGAAAAATGGAAAATGAAAAATGACAAACTTAAAAACAGCTTTTTCATACTTCTTACTTATTATTACTTACTCCTTATTCCTTTTATTCCTAATTACTTACTCCTTATTTCTTATTTCGCATCACCAACGATGAGGAGGGCACCGTTCTGGGGAATCTCAGCCTTGAAGGAGAGGTTCTTCAAGGTCAGCGTCTGCGACTTGCCTTTGAGCTGGGCATCGTCGGTATAGGCAGTGACTGCCGTGCCCTTGGCAAAGAAGGGGCTGAGGTCGAGCTTCATCTTCACAGGATCAGCCTGGGCACAAATAGCGGCAACATACCATTTCTGCCCACTGCGACGAGCGATAATGGCATACTTGCCGGGATAGCCGTCGATAAACTTCACCTCGTCCCACTGCGTCGGCACGTCTTTCATGAACTGCACGGCCCAGTCGGGGGCATCGGTCAGGTTGTTGGGAGCCATGGCGAAATGCTGGACACTGCTCTGGAAGAGCACGGCGGTAGCCAGGGCGAAGACATCGCTGGTGCGGCGGGTGGTGCCATGCTGGTTGTCGGCATTGTAATGCTTGTTCAGCGTGGAACCGCCGAAATCCATAGAGGCCACGACATTGCGGATGAAGACGTGAGTGCAGGCATTCTGGGCCTCGGCATCGCAGGCGCCCTGTCCGAAATGGAGGTTCTCACTGGCAAGCACGGCCTCACTAGCAACATAGTTGGGGTACATGCGCTCCCAGCCTCGAGGCAGGGTGCATCCGTGGAAGATGACCTGCAGGCCGAAGTCGTTGGCGTCGGTGAGGATATCCTCGTAGAGCTGCATCATGGGCTGCTTGTCGCCACCGAAGAAGTCGACCTTGATGCCGAGAATGCCGTTCTTCTGCATCCAAGCCATCTCCTTGCGACGGGCAGCACTCTTGTCCATTTTGTCCTTCGGCGACTGCGGGGCGTCGTTCCAGGCACCATTGCTGTTATACCAGAGGAAGAGACCTACGCCCTTCGAGCGGCCATAGCGGGCCAGCTCCTCCATCTTCTCATAGCCTATCTGCTTGTCCCAGAGGGCATCTACCAATACGGAGCGCCAGCCCATGGCAGCAGAGAAGTCGATGTAGCGCTTCTGCTCGTCGAAGTTGCAGCTGCCGTCCATGCCGATAATCCACGACCAGGAGCCCTTGCCGTAGGTGTAGTCCTTCGAGGCCTTGTACTTCGGCTGTACGAGGTCGTTGGCCACGGTGCTCTCGACGATGGGAGCCAGCGACGCACCAAGGGTGATGGTGCGCCAGGGCGTCTGGCAAGGCAGACTGACAGCGGCAGAGGTAGAGCCATGACCGTTCAGCTCACCCGGCTGGGGGAAGCCAATCTTGTACTTTGCCCCACCGTCGTTCAGCAGGCGGCAGGCCACGTAGTCGCCGTCGGTGCCGGTCTCGCTGATAAGCACCCACCCCGTTGTGCTTTGCTGCGACGGTGTCGCAGCATAGGGAACCTTAAACAGGCAGGGGAACGAGTAGCCTTCGCCCCAGCCGTTCTTACCCATCTCGTCATCGTAGGAGTAACCTGTCTCGTAGCTGGGCGAAGTGCGGGCGAAACCGCCCATGGGCCTGGACTGCGGACAGAGGAACGTCGTGGTGCCGTCAGGGAGGACGAAACCGCTGGCCTCGTTCTCAACGACCGCGACGAGCGTCTCGCCACCACGCGCCCGCTTCGGGTACAATTTATAGGAGAAGGCCACGTCGCGGTTGCTGACACGGAAGATGATGTCGAGGGCATGCCATTCTCCCTGGTTGAACTGGCAGACGGCCTCGGTGGCCTGATAGCTGACATGGCTTTGCTTCCATGTCTTCAGGTCATACTGGTCGGTGACTGTCTTTAAGTCGCAGCTTTTCAGGGTTAGCTGCTGGGTAAGGTCAGCGTAATTAGCCTTCACGCCCAGCGGAGAGCGCTCCAGCATGGATGCGCCGTCGAATTTCACGGCGTAGGTGGGCTTGCCGCCCTCGTCGTTCACCGTCACACTGATCTTCCCGTCCGGACTGTTGAATTGTTTTTCCTCGGCCTGGGCCGTACTGGCCATCATGGTAGCCATGAATAAAGCAGCCACAACTGCTCGTCTGTTGGTTTTCATATTCATCTTTTATTGATTAGTCAAACTTAAAGGTATAGGAGCCTCCAGCCTTTGTGTCGATGTCATACTCATACACAGGGCGGATGGCCAAGGTGCTGAAATCCTTCAGCTCCGGCGAATGCAGGGGCTGGCGGATGTCGGCAGGGGCAAACAGCGGGTTGGGGCACTGACCAGAGGCGGGCTTCACGCCCTTGCCTTGCAACGGCCAGTAGGAGCGCAGGCGCAGCGTGCCGCCGATGGTGGAGCGCACCACGACGGAACGGAGCTTCCCTCCTTGCCAGGCCTCATCGACGATGAAGCCGCCACGGGCGCGCAGTCCCTTCACCTCGCCCTCATTCCAGCTGTCGGGCAGGGCCGGCAGCAGATGGACGGCACCGTCGTGGCTCTGCACGAGCATCTCGCAGATGCCTGCCGACACGCCAAAATTGCCATCAATCTGGAACGGCGGATGGGCATCGAACAGGTTGGGATAGGTACGTCCTGCAGGATGCTGACGCATCGACCGGTCGTCGGGCAGCAGATGGAGCATGTTCTTGATGATGGTGAAGGCGTGGTTGCCGTCGAGCATGCGAGCCCAGAAGTTGGTCTTCCAGCCCAGGCTCCAGCCAGTGGCCATGTCGCCGCGCTGCTTCAGGGTGTTGGCGGCGGCGGTGAACAGGTCGGGATGGCTATAGGGAGAAATCTGGTTGGAGGGATAGAGGCCATAGAGGTGGGAGATATGGCGGTGCTCGTCCTTCGGGTCGTCACCGTCGATGAGCCACTCCTGCAGCTGGCCATGACGGCCGATCTGCATCGGGGCAAGCTTTTCTAATTGAGAATTGAGAATTGAGAACTGAGAGTTGTCGCCCAACACCTGAGCGGCCTTCAAGGTCTGACTGAGTACATCAAAGGCAATCTGGTTGTCCATCGTAGAACCGGCGCAGACATTGGTTCTCTTTCCCACCGGTCCATGTTCTGGAGAGACAGTAGGCACGGTGACGAGCCAGCCTGCGGCCTGCTTCACCTCACCCGTGGCAGGATAGGTCTGCATATAGTCGAGCAGGAAGTCGGCAGCGCCCTTCATCACAGGATAGTACTCTGCAAGGAACTGCTTGTCGCCCGTATAGAGATAATGTTGCCAGATGTGAGTGGTGAGCCAGGCGCCACCTGTGGGGAACATGCCCCAGGGAGTGGCATCCACTGGCCCGGCGATACGCCACAGGTCAGTATTGTGGTGAGCCACCCATCCCCTGCAACCATACATCTCCTTCGCCGTCTTGGCTCCTGTCTCACTCAGGTCCCGGGTCATGGAGAACAGCGGCTCCTGCGTCTCGGCCAGATTGCCGACGAGGGCAGGCCAGTAGTTCATCTCAGCATTGATGTTGATGGTGTACTTCGAGTCCCACGGGGCGTTCACCTTGTCGTTCCATACGCCCTGCAGGTTGGCAGGCTGTCCGCCAGGCTGCGACGAAGAAATGAGCAGGTATCGCCCATACTGCATCATCAGCGCCACCAGGTCGAGGTCGCTGGCGTCTTTCTCGAAAGCTACCACGCGCTTGTCGGTTTCTAAACTGGAATTCTCCGACTTAGGCAAAGAAAGCACGACACGGCTGTACTGCTCCTGATATTTTTTCAGATGTGCCTTCAGCAGCTTGTCGAAGCTCTTGCCCTTCACGCTGGCAAGTGCCTGATTGTTCTTCTTCACAGGAGTGCCGCTGATATCGTTGTAGTTCACATAGTTAGTGGCAGCGGTGATATAGAGCGTTGCGATGGTGGCATCGGCCACGCTCAACGAATTGACACCACGTTCCAGCTTACCATCAGCCTCCACCAACACACGGCACTCGGCCTTCAGTCCGGCTTTGATACCTTCGTGATCCTGACCATCGATAACGGCTGCAAGCTCGTAGACCGTCGACGGAATGCCTTCGTGGGAGGATACCGTGAACACATTCGACTGTAGCTGACTGTCAAAGCCAACGCTAAACGACAAAGCGCCTTTCTTATCGGCCTTCAGCCGGACGACGATGACATTGTCGGCCTGAGAGGCAAAGGAAGTACGCTCGTACTTCACACCGTTATATAAATAATGTGTAGTGGCGACTGCACTGCCCAGGTTCAGGTCGCGGTAATAGTCGGTCACGTCAGTATGGCCAAACTTCAGCTTCAACGAGCCCAAAGGCAGGTATCTCATGCCATGAGGGCCTTTCACGAAATGCTGGTCAAGCAGCTTGGCAGCCTCTTCCTCCTTACCCTCGAAGATAAGGCGACGCACCTCGGGCAGATACTGCAGCGACTCCTTGGAGTTGTTGTCGTGGGGCGACCCGCTCCAGAAAGTTTCCTCATTCAACTGAATCTCCTCCGTGTCAGTACCGCCATAGACCATCGCTCCCAGTTGGGAATTGCCAATGGGCAGTGCTTCTAGCCAATGGTTGGCAGGATGGCTGTACCACAGCTTGTGATCCTGCGCAGCTACACTGCTAAACGACAAATGACAAGTGATAAACAACAAACTTAACAGCAGTCTTTTCATATCTTTACTTTTTTACTTTCTTACCTTTTCACCTTAACTACTCAGTCATTTCTTACCTTTCAAACTTCCACCAGTCGAAATTCATCAGCTTGGCACCCTTGTTGCCTCTGAAAGTGAAATACACGTCGTGCTTACCTGTCACGGCGGGCTGCACGTCGGTCTTCAGCGTCTGCCAGGCTTCCCATCCGCCTGTGCGGGGCACCTGCAAGCGGGCTATCCGCTGTCCTCTTAGGCTGTCGAGATGTACCTCGATGCTGCCACCCTGCAAAGCAGAGGCTGCGGTGGCCGTGAAGCTGCGGGGCGACTGTGCTCCGAAGTCCACCTCGCGCACCTTGATATAGTCGCCGTTCTGGATATCGCTGACAAAGACGCCCGTTGCGTCGCTGTTCTCAGCTTTCACGCCCAGGGAGAAAGCCATCGTCTCAGCCTCTACCCGCTGATAGGGACTGAGCGTGCCAACGGGCGCGACGCCCTCTTCAGTATGGTGGATGATGGGGAAGGAGCCGTCGTCATTGTACTTGAATTCCTCCACAGCGACAGAGCGGCCAAAGCCACCGCCGCCGGGCAGCTTGCCGGTATGATAGAAAAAATAGCTGTGACCTTTGAAGTCGGCCACGCCACAGTGATTAGTAAACGACTTGGTATCTTCCAACGGCATAATCTCGCCGCGATAAGTCCATGGGCCTTCAAACGACGGAGCCGTAGAGTAGGCAATATGTTCGGGCACGCCGCCGGCAGCATAGAGCAGATAGTAGAGAGGCTGCGCCTTCTTGGCGGGCTTCCCTTTCTTGGTGAGGGGGAAGACATCACGGCGCAGGATCCACGGCCCTTCGGTATAGGTATCCTTGTATTTCACGTCCTTCTGGCGCTCTTTCATATTAGGGGCGCCGAAGCCCTCTACGGTCTGGTTGACCTGCTTCACCTCGCCGTCGAACGAGAGCATGTCGCTGTTCAGCCTGCCATAGTTGATGGTGGGATTGCCCCAAAAGAGCCAGGCCTGTCCGTCGTTGTCAATGAAGACGGTGGGGTCGATGTTGTCCCAGCTGCCGTTGTCGAAGAGCGGCTTGCCGAGGGCATCCTTGAAAGGACCTGTGGGTGAGTCGGCCACTGCCACGCCGACAGCCATACCGCCCGACAGCTTGGAGTGGGCACAGATATACCAGTAGAACTTACCATTGCGCTCGATGCACTGCGAAGCCCAGGCACGGTCGTCGGCCCAGCTGAAACTGGCCAGGCTGAGCAGCGGTCCGTGGTCGGTCCAGTTCACCATGTCACTGCTTGAATAGACACGCCACTCGTACATCCAAAAGAAGTCGGCATGGTCTTCGTCATGGCCTGTATAGACATACACCTTGTCACCATATACCATCGGCGCTGGGTCGCTGGTGAACCACGTCTGCACAAAGGGATTCTGCGCTACGCTAAATGACAAATGACAAATGATGAATGATAAACTTAACAGCAGCTTTTTCATACTATCTTATCTTTTTACTTTATTTACCTTTTTACGACTTTCCTCGTCTTCCCGTCGGCTGTGCGCACGATGTTCAGCCCCTTGCCCATCTCCTGACGCTGGCGACCGGACGCATCGTAGATATTCACTCGCTCGCTGCCCGTGGCATCCACCAGCTGTATGTCGCTCGGCGTGGTAGTGTTGAGCTGGCACTCCAGCAGCAGGAACTCATGGAAGCTGCCACCCGTTGTCTGGTCGGTGAAGCTGATGACATATTTTCCTTTCTCAGCGACGGTGAACTCCAGCTTATACGCCTTGGCAGAAGAGACATTGGCCGCCATACTGCCATTGGCATTCGGCGTGGCGGTATAGACAGGGCTGGCTGCAACGGCAGAGCCACTGGCGGCCGACAGCACCTGAACCTTGAATTTCGGACTCTCCTTCCAGGCAGCCATGGCGAAAGTCAGGCTGTAAGACCCTGGCTCCAGCGTCAGCGAATAAGCATTCTGGCGGCCATACTCCGCACGGTCGTTGCGCCAGTAGAGCGCCTTGCCCTGATAGCCGGTGAAGCCGTTGAAGGTGCGTGCTCCCTGTCCGAAGCTGTTGGGATATTCATGCACATCATTGTTCTCCTGCACACAGCGCCAGCCCGGGGGTATGGTGCCGGAATCCACGCTGGAGAAGTCGAGCTTATAGACAGACGACATGTCGGCAAAGACAGGCACCAGCGTCACATTGTCGTTGGGCATGACGAAGGTGATGTCGCCCCCGTCATTGACGGCGATGGTCTTCTCCATGGAGTAGAACACGGAGTTCACTACACGCAGCTGCTTCAGCTTGAAGCCCTCGGCGGGCACGACGCTCAAGGTGATGGTGTCACCCTCGGCGGCCTCGGCCTTGTCGGCAGTGACGGTTCCGTTTTCCGCGTCACGGATAACGACGGCGTACTGCATCGGGGCCACGTCTGCCGGACGATAGCTCACCTGGTCGATATACATGGGCAGTGCCCCGCTATTGGTGATGATGAGGTTGTTCTTGCCTTCGTTCAGCGTTCCCTCCACCGTGACCCAGCGCCATTCGTTGGTGGCCGTCTTCTCGCAGCGCACTGTCTGCTTCACGCCGTTCACGGTGAGAGTGATGTTACCGGCCTTCGAGGCGCAGGTATAGCGCACGCCGATGACATAGTCGCCCTCCTGGCCGGCCTTCAGGTTCAGCTGGTGGCGCAGGGCGCCGCTGGCATTAGTACCCATATCCACAAAACCGTTGCCGGCATGGCCGCGTTCGCTGTTATACTGGCCGTAGGGGTCTGTACAACAGTTTTTGACGTTCTTGAAGTCCATGTCCTCGCCCTCGATGAGAATCTCGCCGCGCCAGAGTGCGGGCTGCTGGGGGAGCGGGAGCGGAGTGGCGACGGGGATGGCATCGGCGACGGGAGCGCCGTCACCCTTGGACGAGCGGTCATTCTGACCTGTACAGCTGATGGTGAGGTCTACACCGCCGCAGTGCTTCACGGTGACGGTATAGGTCCCCGTCTCAGCATCATAACTGCCGGCAGCGCTTCCTGAGCCTGTAGCGTGCTTGGTGAACGAGAACGAAGGCTCGGCAACCACGCCTTTGATCGTGATTAAGTCCGTGCGCTGCGACGTGCTGTCGCTGCGGTAGTTGTTCAGGTAGAAATCGATATGGTCTTCATACTCGCGTATCAGTCCGCTCGACAGCTTGTCGTATTGCAGCTCCAGCGTGTCGCAGGTGTTATACTGCAAGGGGATGGCAGCCGAGGCCGACTTCTTCTTGTTCAGGTAGGAATAGGGGGTATAGGTGACCAGCTGGTTGCGGTAACGGTTCACGTAGAGGTCGCCCTTGCTCACTTCGGGGTATTGGGCGTTGAAATCGTTCACCTTCTTGGTCTGGGAACTCCAGCGGGAAGCGTAGCCCGACTTCTTCACCTGCACGGGGATGGCCTTGGCAACATCGTCGTAGAGACCTGTCACCATGGGGATGGCCCCGTAGCGTCCTGTTTTTTTGAAGTAGCAGTAGTTGTCCATCCACTGGCCGTTGTTCCTGTTGAAGGGGTCGGTCTGCTTGTAGAGGCCGTCATAGAGGTTGCTCCAGGTGGCATACTTGTCCTCGTCGCTGCCGCTGTTTTTATCGTTGATAATCACAATCTTCGTCTTGCCTACCACCTCCTCGCGGGTAGGGATGTAGATGGTGCCGTCAATCACCTTGCGGAACATGTCAATCCACACGCCGTTCATATTGGCGAAACGCTGCCAGTTGCGGCGCCTGTAGCCGTCGACGGTGGTCTGCCCCACCTCGTGTATACACTCTTCGCGCCAGGTCAGCTCAGGACCGTCCCACACGGCACCGCCGTTGACGGCCGTCTGCTCCATCACCGTGCCAATACCGGCAGCGGCAGGATATTTCTTTCCGTGGTTCTTGCCCAGGATGTCATCCAGCGCCCCGTTCCAGCCGCAGTTGTCATAGCGCACGCCGTAGTTCTTCGTCAAACCACTGATGAAGGGGCCGAAGGTGACACTCTCATTGTTGTAGAAGCATGAGCTGGTGGTGTACTTATAGAGGAAGAGGATGTTCTCAGGATATTGCTTGCAGGCATCCATGAACCCCTTGTCGCGCTTCAGCTCGCCGAGCGGGTTCAACGAGTGGCTCCAGATGTTGCCGCAGAAAGAGACGGTGAGGAAGCCGCCATATTTGTGGGACATCTCCACCAGCTTGCCGAACAAGGCCCAGCGGGTGGTCTGCGTGCTGCTGCTCTTGTCGCCCGACTCGTCGAAACCCCAGAACTGCTCGGCATAGTTCCAGCCCAGGAAGTTGGGAAACTGCTTGAAGAAATACTCAAACGTCACCAGGTCGTCATCCTGTATATGGGTATGGCCGCCGCTGGCTGGCTGGGTGGTGAACCATACGCCGTTCTGCTGGCATACCGTGCCCCATGACTTGTAGGTCTGGAAGGCATACTGCGGCATCTTGTAGACATTCTGCTCCGTGTCATACTGGCAGGAGAGGGAGAGGTTGAAACAGACGTAAGGCCGGATGTCCTCGGGAATCAGGTCGATGATCTTCTGCGGGTCAGACTTGTACCACACGTCCACATGAATAAACCACAAAGGATGCTGGCTGTCGATGGGACGGCGCGTTTGCGCCCCGGCGGGGGTGAACGAGAAATGGCAAATGACAAACGAGAGGCAAAGAGCCTGTAAGATGCTTGTAAGGTAACGTTTCATTGTTTCTTGTCGTTTTTTTTGGCCACAAAGGTACTGCTTTTTCACGCATTTTTCTTTTCTGTATGTTCCAAAGATAATGTAATACGTAAAAAAGCAGAATACCAAAGTCCGTTTCCACGCACAAGCGGCACGTGGGAAGAAAGACCCGAACGACTTAAAAAACCGTGTTCACCTTGTATCGGCAGGGGAACTGCGCGGGCTTCCCGTTCCACGAGAGCATCTCGTGCTTGGCGGGTGCACCCATAATGAGCAGGTAGAGGTGTGCCAGAGGCTCGTCCTTGGGCAGGGCGAAGGACGTTGCTCCCACCGGACTGTAGATGCTCCTGCCGTCGCGGGTGACAGCCACGAAGCCTTGCAACAGCTGCTTGCCTTTCAGCTTCACGCTGACCTTCTTCAGGGGCTTGTCCAGAAGATGGTCGAGGCGGATGGCATGGAAGCCGTATTCTTCAAGCGTGTCCTTGGGCTGCTGCCAGCCGTCGGCCAGGTCTTCAACCTCCGAGGCGAAGGTGCAGGCGTAGGGACGTGTCTCCCGGCGGGCATGGTTGAAATCGAGGTTCAGCAGATGCTGGTACCCCTGGAACATCTCATTGCAGAACTGCTGCTGGCTCATGTTGTAGAGCCGCTTATAGGTGATGACAGGATCCTCACCCCGCTTGCCGTTGTGGTAGAGGTTGCCGATGGAGGGCTTCCCGTGCAGGTCGCTCCACCACTGAATGACGTAGGGTGAATGATAGATATTCTCCCCGGCGAGGTATGCCTTGTGTGTCAGCTTCTTGAAAGCCTCGAAGTGGTAGTTCTCGTCGCGCAGCCAGTTAGGGTTCACCTGCCAGAGCATCCACTGCGAGGTCATCTCGAAGAAGCCCGTGCCGCCCCAGCAGTCGCTGACCGAGTCGGCCATGTTCTGCAGCTGGAAAGAATGTCCCAGCTCATGGGCCATACAGTTCATCGTCTTGTCCTGGATGCGGTTGGGGGCCACCCACAGCGCGCCGATGAAGTCGTCGTAGGTGCCGCCGTAGGCAGTACCGTCGAGCGAGTAGTTCACCATGACCATCATCTTGTAGCGCTCAGCCTTCGACCCGGGCTTCACAAACTGCAGCGTGTCGCGGAAATAATCATAGAATTCCTGCACACGGTCGCGCAGCTGGTAAAGGTCGAACTTCATGGGCTTTCCATCCAGTGCCGGCGGATTGCTCAGGTCATTGCCGAAGCCGCGCTGCCACATCAGGATGAGGTCGTCGGTCTGCAGGCTGCGCTTCATGCTCCACAGCGAGGTGTCGCTCTGCAAGTCCATGCCCCGCAGGTCATGGGGGATGTAAACTTGCTTCTGAGGCTTGAGGACATCGCGTATTACCTCGGCCATCCGCCGTGCGCCCCGGTCGTTGGGGTGAATCTTGTCGGCGGTCATCAGCTTCTCGTCGGTCACGGCACTGTGCAGGTCAATCACCTGCAGACGGTTCTTCTCTGCCAGCTTGCGGATGGAAGGGATGACGCCGTCGGTGATGGTCTTCTCCGTGATGCCCCACTTGTCGCTGAAGGCGCGGATGGGCGTACACAGATAGATGGCAGGCTTCGAGGGCAGTGCCGAGAGCGTGTCGATCATGGCCTGATAGTCCTGCTCATACTGCTGCTGGTTCCACTGGTAGTCCTTCGAGTCGTTCGTGCCCAGCTTGATAAGCACGATGCCGGGGCAGAAAGCCTTGGCATCGCGCCAGGCCTGCTCCTGCATATAGGGATGGTCGCTGGTGCTCATCATGCAGCGGGCGCCCACGCCGTAGTTCTTCACCACATAGTTTTTGCCCAGCAGCTGCTGCAGCTGTGCGGGGTAGCCCTTCTGCTCCTGCATGTCGATGCCCGACCCGTGGGTGATGCTGTTGCCGATGCAGGCCACGCGCACGGCTCCACGCGGATGGCTGGGCAGCGACTGCAGCCAGGCCGTGAGGTCGGCCAGCAGCTGGTCGTGGTATTTGAACGTCGTGCGGAAGCCGAAGCCGTGGCCGCCAGAAGGATAGACATGCAGCGAGCAGTGGTTGCCGGCGCGGCGCATGGCCGAGTAGTAGGCTATGCCGTTCGTCACGGGCGGCACCACACCGTCGTCGTTGGCCGTCAGGATGATGGCGGGCGGCGTGAGGTGGCTGCGCACGGCATTCTGGTTGCTCCACTCCTTGATGAGCTGCTCGTCCTTGGCCCCCTCCTCTCCTAGGAAGTTCACGCACGAGCCTTTATGCGAGTCACGCTGATTCATGGAGATGACGGGATAGAACAGGATGCTGAAGTCGGGACGGGCGTCGAACTCGCTGTGCGTGGAGACGCTGCTGGCCAGATGGCCACCGGCCGAAGAGCCCATAATGCCCACGTCGAGCGGATTGACAGCCCAGGCCTGCGCCGAGTCGCGCACGGTACGGATGGCCTGGCGGGCATCACTCAAGGGGATGTTGCGGTCGCCCTTGGGCATACGGTATTTCAGCACGAAGCAGGCGATACCCTGCCCGTTGAAGTAGGGTGCCCAGTCGTGGCCCTCATGATCCATGGCCAGATGGCTGTAGCCGCCACCCGGCAGGATGACCACGGCACGCCCCGAAGACTGCTCAGGCAGATAGGCAGTCATCTGCGACTCCCCGTCAGGGGTAATGTTCACCAAGAATTTGCGGGCAGTCTGTGCCTGCACCGTCATGGCCAGTAAAGCCAACAGCCCTAGGGCAAGATGTTTTCTCATAAGTAGAATAGTTTCGTTAATCTGGGCACAAAGGTACAAAAATATTATGAATTATGAACGATGAATTGCAAATTATTTCGTAACTTTGCACTCACAATGCCAAACGAACGCCTCTGGAACCGTAACTACTGCAAGGTGATGACTGCCAACTTTGCGCTGTTCTTCGCCTTCTATGTGCTGACGCCGCTGCTGCCGCTCTATCTGAGCGAGCACTTCGGAGCCACGAAGGACGTCATCGGGCTGGTGCTGTCGGGCTATACCGTCACGGCCCTCGTCTTCCGCCCTTTCAGCGGCTTCTTCGTCGACAGCTTTCCACGAAAGACGGTGCTCATGATCAGCTTCGCCGCCTTCACCATCTTCTTCGCAGGCTATCTGGCAGCCTCCACCCTACTCCTCTTCACCATCGTGCGGACCCTGCACGGCGGCCCTTTCGGGGCGCTGACGGTGGCCAACTCCACGGTGGCCATCGATGTGCTGCCATCCAGCCGTCGCACGGAGGGCATCGGCTACTACGGCCTGTCTAACAACCTGGCCATGGCCCTGGCACCTACTGCGGGTATCTGGCTCTACCAGCTGACACACAACTTCGAGCTGCTGTTCTGGCTGGCACTGGCAGTAGCGCTCCTGGGATGGTGCGTGGACGCGACAATCGCGGTCGGCGAAAAGGGCAGAGCGGAGCAGGCAGGGAGAGCGGCAGCAAACGCCACACGCAACACGCTGCACGCCAAACTGAGTTTCGACCGTTTCTTCCTCGTCCGTGGCTGGCTGCTGGGCCTGAACATGGTGGCCTTCGGCTTCTGCTTCGGCGTGCTGAGCAACTACCTGGCCATCTACAGCAAGGAAACGCTGGGCATCACCGGCGGCACGGGCACCTATTTCATGCTCTGCTCCATCGGCCTGATGCTGAGCCGCCTGCAAGGAGCGCATGCCCTGCGCCAGGGACGGGTGACCCACAACGCCGCCACAGGCATGCTCATCTCGCTTGTCGGCTACACATTGTTTATCTTGATGCCCACGCTGGCACAGCTCTTCCCTGCGCTCGACGCTTCGTCCGTCATTCTCCTCGGCTACTACGGCTCCGCCCTGCTCATCGGCCTCGGCAACGGCCACATGTGGCCGGCCTTCCAGAACATGACCATCTGCGTGGCACCCAACAGCCAGCGGGGCACAGCCAACTCCACCATTCTCGTCTCATGGGATGCCGGCATGGGGCTGGGCGTGCTGCTCGGGGGCATCATTGCCGAGCACCTGGGCTACGGCTGTGCCTTCTGGACAATGGCTGCCGTCAATGCCGCCGGCGTGCTGCTGTTCTTCACAGCCACCCGCCAGTTCTTCCTCGACAGGAATATGAATCAATCCGTCAAATAACAAACGTATGAAAAAACTACTCTTCGCAGCCCTGCTGGCCGCCAGCTTCACGGGCACAACAGCACAGACAACGTCGTGGACAGCCGACAACGGCAACGGCACGTTTACCAACCCCTTGTTCTACGACGAGTTCAGCGACCCCGATGTCATCCGCGTGGGCGACGACTACTACCTCGCCGGCACGACGATGCACTCCGTGCCGGGACTGGTCGTGCTCCATTCAAAGGACTTGGTGAACTGGGAGTTCGCCTCCTACTGCTTCGACCGCTTCGACTTCCCCGAAGACCGCTTCGCGCTGAAGAACCATCAGGAGATCTACGGCCAGGGCATCTGGGCACCGTGCATCCGCTATGCCAACGGCCAGTTCTACATCTTCTCCAACGTCAACGGCAAAGGCCTGCAGTGCTACACCAGCGAGAAGATTGAAGGCCCGTGGACCCACCACAACATGCAAGGCAATATCTACGACCTGGGCGTGCTCTTCGACGACGATGGCAAAATCTACGCCATCCACGGCTACGGCACAGTGAAATGTACGGAGCTGAAGGCCGACATGAGCGGTCCCATTGAAGGCACGGAACGCGTGATTATCCCCGACGGCAATGGCGTGGGAGAGGGTCATCACATGTATAAGATTGGCGGCATGTACTACCTCATCTCCACCGACTACTCACCCAACGGCCGCACGCTCTGCTCGCGCTCGAAGAGCATCTGGGGCCCCTACGAGACGCGCGTCATCACCGCCGACGAGACCTACGGCTATCACGCAGCATCGCTGACGCAGGTGCCCCGTGGCACGAAGTACCGCATCGGCGAGGACGGCACGAAGTTCGGCCTCGGCTCCCTCGACAAGGATGCCACCGCCTGCACCAACGCCCATCAGGGCGGCATCGTCCAGGCCACCGACGGCTCATGGTGGGCACTCTTCATGCAGGACTTCCACTCCATCGGCCGCACCGTCTGCCTCATGCCGATGACATGGGAGGACGGCTGGCCGATGGTAGGCCTGAAAGGCAACCTGGGACGCGCCCCCCGCACATGGTTCAAGCCCGGCGTCCCGTCTGTTGCTGTACCACAGCAACAAGCCCAACAAGCCCCCCACGCCCCCTACCTCCGCAGCGACAACTTCGACTACAAGAACTCCCCCTCCACCCCTCTCACCCCCATCTGGCAGTGGAACCATAACCCCGAGGAAAAGATGTGGAGCCTGAAGAACGGCCGTCTGCGCCTCAACGCCATGCCCGCCGAACAGCTGATGTGGGCCCGCAACACGCTCACCCAGCGCGTCATCGGCCCCAGGTCGGTAGCCACTGTCGAACTCTACACCAAAGCCATGAAGGACGGCGACGTCTGCGGTCTGGGCAACATCAACGTGCCCTGTTCGTGGATAGGCATCGTAAAGGAGGGCAAGAACCTCACCCTCCGTTGCTTCGAGCAGCTCACCAACGATACCGTGTCCGTGCCCGTCGGTTTGCCCGACGGGAAAATCTGGCTCCGCATGATTGGCGACTACGACCACGACCAGGCACAGTATGCCTACAGCACCGATGGCGTCACCTTCCAGCCCGTCGGCCGCATGATGCCCCTCTCCTATCAGCTCATCACCTTCCAAGGCTCCCGCCACGCCCTCTTCGCCTTCAACATCAAAGGCAAGACGGGCGGCTACGCCGAGTTCGACAACTTCACCGTTGAGGAGCCCTGTGCCGACCGCAGCGCAAACATCCCCTACGGCAAGACCATCCGCATCATCAACAAGGCCACAGGCCGCCCTGCCATCGCCCTGAAGCACGGCGTGCTCTACGACACCCATGCCGGCGACAAGAGCCAGCTGACGCACTTCCTTGTCATCGACCGTGGAATGGGACGGGTAGCTCTACAGTGTGCCGACGGCCGCTATGTGAAAGTCTATGGCAACGGCCTGCCCGGCGACGTGCGTTTCACCGACACGTCAGACTCGACAACCGTCCGCACCACCGACGACATCAACAGTACTGATTTCCTCTGGCAGGACTACCTCGACCACGACTTCATGCTTCTCTCCCTGACGAACCACCGCTACCTCGGCAAGAGTCCCACCACCGGCAGCCCCTACTCCATGGACTTCACCGGCCCCGACCCAGCCCGCCGCAACGGTGCCGTGCTTACCTGGGAGCTTGTTGATACACCCTGACGTAGTCTATCTCATAACGGCAGGGGAAGGGCGTGTCGGCCAGCGAACCGCCGTTGATGCCGCCCAGCGCCAGGTTGAGCAGCAGGTAATGGGGCTTGGTGAAGGGATTATAGCCCTCCACGGGGAAGAAGTCAGTCTGCGGATTGACCGTCTTCGACAGCGGCACCTGATTCAGCAGCTCATCGTCCAGATAGAGGCTGATGTGCTCCTCCGTCCAGTCCATGCGCCACACGTGGAACCGATTCCCCCACTCCGGGTCTTTTTCCAGGAAGTGGGTGAAGGGTGTGCGGGTGGTGCTCCAAGTACCGTCATATTTCGTCCTGGTCCCTCCCCAGCAGGCATTAGCCAGGATATGCGGCTTCCCGTTCACCTGATAGAACTCCATCAGGTCTATCTCGCCGTTGTTGGGCCAGCCGTAGATGCCCTTATCCTCCTGACCCAGCGTCCAAATGGCAGGCCAGCAGCCAGTGAAAGCCGGGATGCGCGCACTGACGACAAACCGTCCGTAAGTCCATGAGTGAAGGCCATTTGTGGTGACACATGCCGAGGTATAATCCACGAACTCACGGTTGCGCCAGCCCCTGGCACGGCCATGCTGAGGGTTGGGGAAATGCTCGCGCCGTCCCTCTATCACCAGCAGCCCATCCTTACAAAAGGCATTATCCTCCTGATACCACTGCGCCTCCTCATTGCGCACGAAGCCATGCTCAAAGGTCCAGTCGGCAGCGTTCAGCGGTCCGTCGTTGTCAAACTCATCGTGCCACACCAGCTCGTAGCCGTCGGTCGTCATTTCCTGTGCCGACACGGGCTGGAGCGCTACGAATAGCGCTGCGCTAAATGATAAATGATAAATGACAAATGATAATTTTTTCATTTCACCTCTCAGTGCTCACCTCTCACCTCTCAACTCTCACCTCTCAGTTCTCACCTCTCAGTTCTCACCTCTAAATTCTCCCCAGTGCCTGCTTGATATCGTCGAGAATATCCTCCACATCCTCAATGCCCACACTCAGGCGGATGAGGTCAGGGGCCACGCCGGCCTCACGCAGCTGCTCGTCAGAGAGCTGACGGTGGGTATGCGATGCAGGGTGCAGCACACAGGTGCGTGCATCTGCCACATGGGTCACGATGTTGATCATCTTCAGCGAGTCCATCCATTTGATGGCCGTCTCGCGTGTGCCCTTCAGTCCGAAGGCGATGACGCCGCACGAGCCATTGGGCAGGTATTTCTGTCCGAGAGCATAGTACTTGTCGCTGGGCAACCCACAGTAGTGCACCCATGCCACCTTCTCGTTGTCGTTCAGGAACTCAGCCACCCGCTGTGCGTTCTGGCAGTGCCGTGCCATGCGCAGATGCAGCGTCTGCAGGCCGAGGTTCAGCAGGAACGAGTTCTGCGGGGCGGGGATGGAGCCGAGGTCGCGCATCAGCTGTGCCACCAGCTTCGTGGTGAAGCCCATCCTGCCGAAGGCTTTCACATAGGTCAGGCCGTGGTACGACTCATCAGGCGTGCAGAGGCCGGGGAACTTCTCGGCATTGGCCATCCAGTCGAAGTTGCCGCTGTCCACCACGCAGCCGCCCACCTGAGTAGCCATGCCGTCCATGTATTTCGTGGTGCTGTGTGTGACGATATCAGCCCCCCACTCGAAAGGACGGCAGTTCATCGGTGTGGCAAACGTGTTATCCACGATGAGGGGCACCCCGTTCCGATGGGCTATCCTGGCAAAGCGCTCAATGTCGAACACGGCGCAGCCCGGATTAGAGATAGTCTCTCCGAAGAGTGCCTTCGTGTTTGGACGGAAAGCCGCCTGTATCTCCTCGTCGGATGCCTCCTGCGAGATAAACGTACAGTCGATGCCGAGTTTCTTCAGCGTCACGCCGAAGAGGTTATACGTGCCGCCGTAAATCTCGTTCGAGGTGATGAAGTGGTCGCCGGCCTGACAGATATTAAAGATGGCATAGAAGTTGGCAGCCTGCCCCGATGAAGTCAGCACGGCACCGACGCCGCCCTCCAGCGTAGCAATCTTCGCTGCCACCGCGTCGTTCGTCGGGTTCTGCAGTCGGGTGTAGAAATAGCCTTCCTTCTCCAGGTCGAACAGCTTAGCCATCTCGTCGGAGTCATCGTACTTAAAGGTCGTCGACTGGATGATGGGAAGCTCTATCGGTTCTCCGTTCTTGGCCTTGTAGCCTGCTTGCACGCACAGCGTGCCTTGACGTAGTTTCTTTTCCATGAAATAAAGATATTGTTTTTAAATGGTTCTCCTAAAATATTTAACACGCAGCCATTCGCGTCAAATTCGTGTTATATTCGTGTATTAATCAACATATATTTTCCATCAAATTATCCATCAAATTTTCCCCAATTTGTGTTCCATTCGTGTTCCATTCGTGTATTAATCAATACATCTTTGGGCAATAATAAAGCAGTTGACCCCGGAATTCTTCTCCGGCGGTAGCCGCTCCCCTCCCCTCAAGGGGAGGGGCAGGGGTGGGGTCTCTAACTTTTTCCACGGAGAAAACACAGACGTTAACATATTCGCTGAAGGATATTAGAGACCCCACCCCTACCCCTCCCCTTGAGGGGAGGGGAGCGCCATGCGGAAAAGTAAATTCAGCTCAACTGCTATATTGTTGCCTATATTTTTCATATATTTTTTTCATCAATTTTCCAAGCGAAGCAATTCGTGTACTAATCAACATATAATTGCCATGTAATTTTTCATTAATTATCCACCCGTAGCCATTCGCGTCAAATTCGTGTTATATTCGTGTTATTAATCAACATATATTTTCCATCAAATTTTCCATCAAATTTTCCCCAATTTGTGTTCCATTTGTGTTCCATTCGTGTTCCATTCGTGTTCCATTAGTGTACTAATCAACATATAATTGCCATGTGATTTTTCATTAATTTTCCCCCCGCAGCCATTTGTGTCAAATTAGTGTTATATTCGTGGCAATTCGCGTAAAAAGCGCTGCAGTCCGCTTGTATCATTTGTTTCTGAACGCGCAGCCATTTGTGCCCCCCTTCGCGGATATTCGCGCAGGAAACAACATCTCTACTAGTCTAGCGGTATCACCGTCCCCCCTTGCTCGATGTCAATGTCCACCTGTTCCACGCAAATCTTCGTCACTATCCCGTCAGCCCTGCAGAAATACACGCGGGGGATATAGGTCGAGGCAAAGAGGTTGTAGATGCGGCGGTCGGTCTGCGCCGAATAGGGAATCGACAGTTTCTTCTCCTTCCAGAAGGCAGCCACGCTCTCTGCGTTCTCCTCGCGGCTGATAGCCACCATCTGGAAGCCATTGTCCTTGCAATGCTGCAGATAGTAGGCATTCAGTCGCGGCAGCTCGCGCTGGCAGTCGCCGCACGAGGTATGGAAGAGCACGATCACCGTCTCGCCCGTCAGCCGTTCCGTGGAGAACACCGATTTCGTTCCGTTCTCCGTCACCGTCTCCACCGTGAACAGCGGCACGCGGTCGCCCACCTTCACGTCAGCCCCCTTCTCGTCCTTATCATCGTTGACGGAGCTACAGCCGGCAGCCAGGGTCATCAGCAGGAAGCAAGCAGTAAGTACCGACAGGTGCTTCATCCGTGTAAACCGTTTCATTCGTCTTTTTTCTTTCGTGTCATTCGTCTCTATTCTATGTCACGGAGCAGCTACTTCGCCATCACCTTCTTCGTCTTCCGGTCGTTTTCCGTCTGAGCGTCTATGATGTACACTCCAGCTTGTGGCAGCGTGAAGCTGTACTCCCTCGTCTGCGGCTTGGCCGTATGCACCAGTCGTCCGGCAGTGTCGTAGCAGCGCACGTTGTCGATAGGCTCCTCGGTAGAGGCGATGACCGTTACCGTCAGCCCCTCGGTGAATATCTGCAGGTGCGTCTCTGCGGCGGCCTCCTCCTGTATCAGGCTGCGCACCAGGTAGTAACGGTTCTGCGTCTGTCCGCTGACGACAATCTTCATGCCCGACTCCAGCGGAACGAGCTTCTTCTCCACGGCGTCGTAGAAAGCCACTGAGTCGCCCAGCTGCTCCACACCCTCGAAGGTCAGCGTGCACGGTGCGTCGCTGGCGCTCTCCACGCCGAGCGGCAGGCAGGTGAAGTCCTGGATGCTGTTGATGGTCGTGGCCAGTCGCCCGCAGAGTGTATATACGGTCGGCACCAGCTTCAGGTCGCTGTTGATGAAGGACTCCGTGTCTTCTGAGGGCAGGAAGTCGTTGCTGGCGTCCTCACGCCTCATCACTAAGGCACTGCTCACGTCGGCACCGCGCTTGGCCGTGATGACCATGCCGGGCTGGCTTGACGAATGTCCGCCACGGGTTTGACGAGACAGCAGCGGGTACTCCTTGTCGAAGGTAGTGTTGTCGGTACGCTTCATCGTCTCAGGCACGTACTTGTAGATGACCACTTCTTCCTCGATGTCAGTAAGTTCGGGAATCTTATTGCCTTCTTCGTCCGTTTTAAATTCACCTGTAGTTGCATCTTTTTGGTAAGAAGCGACCATCGCAGGCTCCTTCTCATCACGTGTTACTGTTTGGCCGTCTACTTCTATTGTTACATTGCTTTCTCCATAGATGCCATTGCCATTCAGGTCAACATCGACAAACACTTGTTCCCTACTATCATAAACGCCATCGCCATCCTGGTCTACATCAATATACAATGGTTCCATTACCTGTGCTTGGCCTACAACAATTGTATAGGGTGTGCCGTGTTCATTGTCCTTCATTCCGAAGCGCGACTGAGCCTGCATATCCCTGTTAAAGGTGACGGTGAGGTCGTCGCTAATGCCGGTAGCCTGCACGAAGAATCCCTGTCCGGGAGCTACGACAGCGTGGGGATAGAATTGTAGCGTCGCTGGTTCAGTGGGTTCCGGGTCACCGTCGCCTGGGGCCACGTAGTTAGGATTCTGATAATCAACAGCGTCTCCTTCAGAGGTAATCCATTCACCATCAGGTGCCAGCTGCACCAACACCTGGCGCGGGTTCTGACCTTCAGCAGCTTTAGTCAGCAACCAGTATTTTCTCTCTAAGCCAGACTTCACGTCGTTGGTGGTCTTCCCGTATGCGGGGTCGCTTTCAGAGGCATTGTCAATC
>JAILFU010000175.1 GCA_024697405.1 Prevotella sp. | reverse complement strand
TATAATATATTAATAATCAATAATATATATAATTATATTATTATATATTAACATTCCTCTTCTCCTTCTAGGAAAAAAAATGAAATGCAATATGCAATATTGCAATATAGCCATATAGGAGCCCGTCGCAAACATGGCTGGCAAAGAATCACCAACCTGCGAACCGGCGCGAAAAATGACGGTTTGAGAGTTAATTAACGTCAAATATCCTTGTAGGATTTCGGGAAATCTCGTACCTTTGTATCGTGATTCAGGGGGCTATTCCGGAGAGCCGAATGATGAACAAAGAGAGAAATTAACCTTAGTAATCAACCATCAAAAACACTTTATCACTATGCTGTACATTAACCTTTACAAGAACAAGAACAAGAACTCTGCTCAGTTCGGGCGTGTCTACGGACGCGTGAAGAACGCTGACCCCATCGGAGTCGCTGAGCTGGCTAAGCACATGAGCGACCACAACACCCCCTATTCTCAGGGCGTCATCAAGGGCATTCTCACCGACATGGTGGCCTGCATCAAGGAGCTGATTCTGCTCGGCCAGCCCGTGAAGCTGGGCGACCTCGGCATCTTCTCCGCTCAGGTGACCAGCGGCTCCAGCGCCGACGCTGCCCACTTCGAGATTGGCAAGCACATCAAGAACGTCCACCTGCTCTGCAAGGCCACTGGCGAGATTCATCAGGCCAAGCTCACTGCCGAGGGCTTGCTTGGCTTCACCGACCTGGCTCAGAAGATTATCAGCGGCGAGGCCGTCCTGAGCAACGAGAAGGGGAAGTATCTCGCTGGAGGGGAATAACCTCCCTCTAATCCCCCCTAAGGGGGGAGGAAGCCCCCCCTCTTGTCCCCCGAAGGGGGGAGGAATCCAGCAGCAAAGCTAATCATACCTCTCAATTCTCAGTTCTCAATTCTCAGTTATAAAAAAGTTTATTATGAAATTCTTCGACAAGCTGGGCGAGAAGTTGTGGAAACTCATCAAGAAAAAGGCCGTTGAAGTCATCGTCGCGATGCTGACCGCCGCCATCACCGCCATCACCACCACCAGCTGCATGGGGCACGGCCCCATCAGCTTCTAGAAAAGGTCTGTTTTCATAGTGTTACGATATTTGTCGTTCCGAGTCCTTTCATAATGGCAATAATATAGCAGTTGACCCGGGAATCCTCCTCCGGCGGTAGCCACTCCCCTCCCTTCAAGGAGGGGCTGGGGTGAGGTCTGTAACTTTTTCCGCCGAGAAGAACAAACGATAAAAGATTCGCTGAAGGATATTAGAGACCCCACCCCTACCCCTCCCCTAAGGGGAGGGGAGAGCCATCCGGAAATACAAATTCAGGTCAACTACTATATTGTTGCCCAAAAAGAAATGGATTTCTTTTGTTTTGCGCTCGACTTTTCGTAACTCTGGCTACGCCGAAGTTCTTTGCGGAGCAAAGCGAAACTAGTTTCGAGTCCTTGCACTCGGAAGAACAAAAGAAAAACAGTTTTTTCTTTTGTTCTTCCCTCGTTTTTTCGTAACTTTGCAGCCTCAAAACGGAAAATAGTGCTATGAACAAGTTTTCAATGATAGCGATGGCGATGCTGCTGGGTGCAGCATCGTCATGGGCACGTCCGGCGCTGAAGGGCGTGACCCGCGTGACGCAGCCCGACGGAACGACGTTGTGCATCCGTCTGCAGGGCGACGAGTACCGGCATTGGAACACCACTGCCGACGGTTTCTCAATTGTGAAGAACGGCAGCGGCTTCTATGTGTATGCCCAGGCAGGCCAGCAGGGGCAGCTGGAGCCTACAGCCCTTGTGGCTCACGACGGCGATGGGCGCAGCGCGCAGGAGCAGCTCTTCCTGGAGCAGACGGGGCGGCTGGTGCCCAAGGTCTCTCCGGCCATGCAGCAGGTGATGGTGCAAAACGAGAAGGCGCAGGCCAGGGCCCGACAGGCCAAAGCCGCCCATTATGACTACGAGAACTTCAAAGGGCTGGTTATCCTCGTGGAGTATAACGACCGCAGCTTCCGCTACGCGAACTACAGCGAAATCATGGAGGGCATGATTAACAGCGACGGCTACACGGGCACCAGCCAGACAAACTTCACCCTGCCCTCGTGGCTGGGAGGGGGGCAGGTGAGCTGCACGGGCAGCATGCGCGACTATTTCCGCGACAACTCCGACAGCATCTTCGTCCCCACATTCGACATCGTGGGGCCGGTGCAGATAAACCGCAGCCAGTATTACTCGGGAGAGAACACTCCCTCCGACCCCTTTGGCAAGACGTCGCGCAGCGTGCAGCAGATGGTGGATGCCTGCGCGGCTGCCGACTCGCTGGTGAACTTCAAAGACTACGACCTCGACAACGACGGCAAGGTGGACATGATCTACTTCGTCTTCGCCGGTCTTCCCTCCTATATCCAAGGCAACGACCCTCGCCTGCTCTGGCCTCACCAGTATGACGTCTCCTATATAAAGAATGTTCGCAAGGACGGTGTGTATCTGGGACGCTACGCCTGCTCTACCGAGCTGTTCGGCTATGAGTCGAACAACTGGAGCGTGCTTGAAGGCATCGGTACCATGTGCCACGAGTTCAGCCATGTGCTCGGTCTGCCCGACTTCTACGACACAGGCAACAAATACGATGAAACATGCATTGACCCGGGGGAGTGGTCGGTGATGGCCAACGGTGCCGACTTCGACTACGGCCGCCGTCCGTGCGGCTACTCGCTCTTCGAGCGCTATGCCCTGGGCTGGGCCATGCCGCAGGAGCTTTCCGAGCCTGGCAGCTACACGTTGGACTATATTGCCGAGAGCAACACGGGCTATCGCATCTCCACGCCCCAGAAGCGGGAATACTTCATGCTGGAAAACCGGCAGAGGAAGAAGTGGGACGCCAAGCTTCCCGGACATGGCATGCTGGTGTTTAGGGTCGACTCTACGAGCACGTCGGTATGGACAAACAACACGGTGAACGACAATCCCGCGCACCCTTATTATGAAATGGTCAGGGCCAGGGGGCCGCAGATGAGCGGCAGCTATTATGTGGCCTCCAGCCACGACCCCTTCCCGGGTTCCAGCCGCATCACTCAGCTCGACAACGAAACGGCACCCGCCAACCTCTTGACATGGGCTGGCAAGGAGTCGCCCGTGGGCCTGGCAAATATCAGCGAGCGGTCGGAAGTCATCTCGTTCGACGTGTTCGACGCCCACGTGCTTTCGTCGGTGACGCTGCCCGTGTCCATCTCGCTGGGTGTGGGCACCAGCATGCAGCTGGAGGTGGAGCGCAAGCCTCAGAGCGCTCCCTACACCTTCGTGTGGACCAGCGACAACGATGAGGTGGCCATTGTCGACGAGCAGGGACTGGTGACAGGTACTGGCGACGGCGAGGCCGTCATCACGCTGACGGCCAACGACTCGCTGACGGCCACCTGCAGAGTATGGGTGAAAGCGTATCCTCTGGCTGCCGACATCGCCTCGATGTGTGCACAGGAAGAGGGCAGCCAGGCACTGCTGCTGCTCGACAGCGCACAAGTGCTCTACCGCAACGGCACCAACATCTACCTGCGCGATGCGTCGGGAGCGATGGTGCTCAGCGGAACGGGGATGAACCTGACGGCCGGCAACGTGCTCAACGGCTCCATCTTCGGCACGCTGGAGCACACGAACAAAATGCCTGTGCTGAAGGCGGTGAAGGGAGAGACACGAACGGACGGAGTGGTCGTCGGCCAAGGTGATGCTCCCGAGCCTGTCAGCCTGCACATCAGCGAGATAGACTCCACACGCTATGCCGACATGGTGGCGGTGAGAAAGGTGAAACTGACGAGCGACGGAGGCATCTACGCTGAATATGGCGGCAAGCGCATCAGGCTCTACAACTATTTTAAGATAAGTAACGTGAAAGTGCCCTCCGACCTCAGCTCGCGCTACGACATAACTGCCATCTTCGGCACAAACACGCTGAAAGGCGAGGTGATAGACGAGTTCTACTTGCTCAAGTCGCCGCAGAAAGTCAGCTACACGGAGCTGAAGGACATCGGCATCCCTGAGTCGGTGCGCACAGTGAAGGACAGGAGCATACAGCTCAACGTGGAGCTGACGCCTGCCAATGCTGACGTGTTCCTCGAGTGGACATCGAGCAACGAACAAGTAGCCACCGTCACTCAGGAAGGACTGGTGACGACACTCAACGACGGCGTGACGGCCATCACGGTGACAAATCTGGACAACGGACTTTCGGCCACCTGTCTGATTACGGTGGGCGACAGGGTAGTGACACACAGCATTGCCGAGTTCAAGGCATTGGCCGAAAATGCTGAGGCAGACCTGATACTGACCAATGCGCTGGTGGTATTCGCAGGAGAAAAAGATGCCTACCTGCGCGATGGGTCGGGAGCCATCTGCCTGGCCGGCACAGGGCTGACGCTTCATACTGGCGACCTGCTCAACGGCACCGTCTACGGACGCCATGCCAAGAGCGGCAGGGTGTCGAAGCTCTTGCCTGTGGAGGGCTTCACCAATGCTAACGGCTATGAGCTGCAGGAGGGACAGGAGGTGCTGCCGCGCGAAGTGGAACTCAGCAAGCTGACCGACAACGACTACGCCGACCTGATTGTGCTGAAGAAGATGCAGATGACTCAGATTACAGGTCTGCAAGGACTGTATGTCATCGAGGGCGAACGGTTTGCACGCATCTACAACACCTTCGGCCTCGACATCAGCGTGCCCAAGGATTACGAAGGGAGAAACTACAACCTGACGGGCATCCTGCTCTCGGCAGAGGTGTCGCAGATGGAGATAGACAACCTGGCCCTGACAATGTCGCCAGAGGAAGTGCTGCCCGACTACATTATCGTGACGGCCAAAAACTACGCACGCCTCTACGGCGAGCCCAATCCCGTGTTTGAATACACCACCGAGGGCGCACCGCTCATCGGCGAGCCTGTCATCACCTGCGAGGCCACAGAGACTTCGCCGGTGGGCGTCTACGAAATTGTGCTCCTTCCGGGCACGCTCGGCAACGACAACGCCACGCTGGTGAATGGTATACTGACGGTGAGGAAGACACCGCTGAACATATCCGTGGGAAACTACACGAAGGAGCAGTGGGAGCCTATGCCCGAATTCGTTCTCACCTACAACGGCTTCGTCAACGGAGAGGATGAGCGCGTACTTACGAAGATGCCCGAAGTGACCTGCGAGGCAACGGCCGACAGCGCCCCAGGCGAATACCGTATCGTGGTGAGCGGGGCTCAGGCAGACAACTACAACATCAGCCATTCGAACGGCGTTCTCACCGTGGTACGCTCCACAGGCATAGAGCTGCTGACGGAGGAGCCGGATGCACACGTCACGCTATTCACCTCCGACGGCCGCCTGCTTATGCAGACCACAGCAGCACAGCTGAAGGAGACAAAGCTAAAGCAGGGCGTCTATCTGGTGCGCATGGCTGGCAGGACGATGAAAATGGTGAGACGATGAGGAGCAAGAACCAACTGAAAGCCGCCTTGTTCGACCTCGACGGAGTGGTTTTCGACACAGAGCCTCAGTACTCCGTGTTCTGGGGGGAACAGTGCCGTCTCTACCATCCAGAACGGCCGGGCATGGAGCATGAAATAAAGGGGTCTACGCTGGAGCAGATATTCAACCTGGGATGGAACGGCGAACTGGAGTCAGAGCGACAACACGTCGTAGAGCGCCTGAACGCCTTTGAGGAGCAGATGTGTCTGGACTATGTAGAGGGCTTCGAAGACTTCGTTCGTGACCTTCGCCAGCATGGGGTGAAGACTGCGGTCGTCACGAGCAGCAACAGGAAGAAGATGGAGAACGTCTACCGCAAGCACCCTGAATGCTGCAACATCTTCGACGAGATACTCACCAGCGAGGATTTCGCCGAGAGCAAGCCTTCGCCCGACTGCTACCTGCGTGCCGCCCGGCGTTTCAACTCAGCTCCTGAGGAGTGTGTGGTTTTTGAGGACAGCATCAACGGACTGCGCTCGGGCTGCGCTGCCGGCATGATGGTCGTCGGGCTGCTCACTACAAACGTCCTCGCCGACGTGGCTCCCCTGAGCAACTGTCAGATAGAGAATTATCGTGATTTTAACTATAAAAGATTGTACCAACTATGGCAGGATATCTAGTCAGCGACGAGCGCAAGGTGACCACCCGTCGCTTCATCGAAATGAAACAGAAAGGAGAGAAAATCTCCATGCTCACCAGCTATGACTTTACCACAGCAGGCATAGTAGACCGTGCCGGGATAGACGGCATACTCGTAGGCGACTCCGCATCGAACGTGATGGTGGGCCACCATACCACGCTGCCCATGACCGTAGACCAGATGATCTACCACGCAAGGGCTGTTGTCAAGGCTGTGAAGCGGGCGCTCGTGGTCTGCGACATGCCCTTCGGCAGCTATCAGACTGGCCGCCACGATGGAGTCTGCAACGCCATCCGCATCATGAAGGAGAGCGGCTGCGACGCCTTGAAGATGGAGGGCGGCGTGGAGATTCTCGACACCGTGAAGGCTATACTCGACGCTGGCATCCCCGTGATGGCTCATCTGGGACTGACGCCTCAGAGCATCAATAAGTTCGGCGGCTATGCCGTCAGGGCCAAGGAGGAGAAAGAGGCCGCCAAGCTGCTCAGCGACGCCCGTGCCCTCTCAGAGGCCGGATGTTTTGCCGTCACATTGGAGAAGGTGCCCGCCACGCTGGCCGAACAGGTGACCCGTGAAATCAGCGTGCCCACCATCGGCATCGGCGCCGGCAACCACTGCGACGGGCAGATTCTTGTCGTGGCCGACATGCTGGGCATGACGCAGGGATTCTCACCCCGCTTCCTCCGACGCTATGCCGACCTCTGCTCTGTGATGACCGACGCCATCGGGCAGTATGTGACCGACGTGAAGAGCGGCGACTTCCCCAACGAGCAGGAGAGCTATTAACCCCTCCTGACCTCCCCGAAGGGGAAACCCCTCCTAGCCTCCCCGAAGGGGAAACCCCTCCTAACCTCCCCGAAGGGGAGGAAGTCTCCCCCTCTTGTCGCCCCAAGCGCCAGCAAAATTGTAAATAATAAAATAGTAAATAAATAGTAAATAGTTAAATAGTAAATAAAGAAAGTGGAGAAAGTAGGTTGTTATGAATTTCTGGCCGAGCCGTTCCACTGCGACTTCAGCGGCAGGCTGTTTATGGGGCACTTGGGAAACCATTTGCTCAATGCCGCCGATTTCCACAGCACCGATCGTGGATTCGGCATGCAGCGACTGATGAGCATCAACCGCTCGTGGGTGCTCTCACGCCTGGCCATCGAGATGACAGAGATGCCCCGGCAGTACACCCGTTTTAACGTGGAGACCTGGGTGGAGAATGCCATGCGCTTCTTCACCAGCCGCAACTTCAGGGTGGTGGCAGGAGACAAGGTTTATGGCTACGGCCGCAGCATCTGGGCAATGATCGACACGGAGACGCGCCAGCCCACAGACATTTTTGCCATTGACAGTGGAGCCATCAACGACTGGATAGTCAAGGATAAGGAGTGCCCCATAGACAAGGGAGGACGTGTCCGCATGGGTAACGATGCCCAGCTGGTGCGCACCATAGACACCCACTACAGCGATGTGGACATCAACGGCCACATCAACAGCGTGAAATACATTGAGCACGTCCTCGACCTCTGGCCCCTGGACTGGTACCGTGAGCATCAGCTGCACCGCATGGAGATAGCATACGTGGCCGAGGCACACGCCGAAGACCAGCTCTCGTTCTATCGTGAGCAGGTAGCTGAAAACACCTTCCACATCCGCATTGTGAAGAACGGCGACGTAGAGGTGGCACGGGCCGCTGTAGAAGCCCCTCTCAATCCCCACGAAGGGGAAAGAAGTTAGACTCTCCCTTGGAGAAGGTTCTGTAGTTGGAGTGACCATAAAAAATGTAAATAGTAAATTGTTAAATTGTAATTATAAAACATGAAGAAGAAAATGTTTTTAGCTGCCGCTCTGGGACTGTCAGCCCTGACGGCTGTTGGCCAGACGGCCTACACGGTGACGGGAACGACATCGACGGACATGAAGAAGGTGTATCTGCTCGACGTGGCCAACCGCCATGCGCTGATCGACAGTGCCGTGGTGGCTGCCGACGGCAAGTTCCAGATGAAAGGCACCCAGGCTGAGAATGCCGTGCTGGGGCTGGGCTACAAGGACTACGTCGTGCTGTTCATCAACGACGGAACACCCATCGACGTGTCGCTGCCCACTCAGACGTTGAAAGGCTCGCCACAGAACGAGAAACTGAATGCCTACGACCGCGAGCTGACGCCGCTGGAGATTCAGATGGGCAACATCGTGGCCCTGGCACGGTCGGGCAAGGTGGGCAAGGAGCAGATGGACTCCATTGGCAAGGTCTACAGCGTGCTGAGCGAGAAGAGAGAGGCACGTGTGATGGAAATCATGCGTGAAAACAAGGACAACATGATTCCTGTTGCCTATATCGGTGACATGGCCTACGGCTTGAGCTACAGCCAGTTGAAAGAGCTGTGCGACCCCAACCGTCCCTACTACAACCATCCCTCGATGACGCTGCCCAAGCGGCTGCTCGACGGCTTGGAGAAGCGTGCCCCCGGCAAGCTCTTCACCGACATGACCATCCCCGACATGGACGGCAAGGAGCACAAGCTGAGCGAGTGGATAGGCAAGGGTCAGTATGTGATGGTCGACTTCTGGGCCTCATGGTGCGGTCCCTGCCGCCAGGAAATGCCCAACGTGGTTCAGAACTATGAGAAATACCATGAGAAGGGCTTCGAGATCATCGGCATCTCCTTCGACCAGAAAGCCGAGCCTTGGAAGAAAGCGGTAGAGCAGATGAAGATGACGTGGCCGCAGCTCTCCGACCTGCGCTACTGGCAGTCGGCAGCAGCAGGCGTCTACGGCATCAGCGCCATCCCTGCCAGCATCCTCTTCGACAAGGAGGGCAAAATCATGGCCACCGACTTGCGCGGCGCCAAGCTGGGCGAAAAGCTGAAAGAGCTCTACGGATTCTGAACGCCCCCCGAGTAAGGGGGATTGGCTGCGGGGATTGGTCTACTTGATTCCCATCCGGTTTAATGCCTGCTGGTAACGGCGGGCATTTTCGTTGTGCTCACGAAGGGTGCGGGCAAAATTGTGCGTTCCCGAGAAATCTTCCTTGGCACACATGTAGAGGAAGTCGTGGGCTGCGGGATGCAGCACGGCCTCGATGGCCTGCACCGACGGCACACGGATAGGCCCGGGCATCAGCCCTGCGTATTTGTAGGTGTTGTAGGGACTCTCCACCTCCAGATGGCGGTTGAGGATGCGGCGCAGCGAGAAGTCGTGCAGGGCATACTTCACTGTGGGGTCGGCCTGCAGCAGCATGCCTTGACGCAGGCGGTTCAGGTACATGCCAGCTATCATGGGCTTCTCGCCGTTGTTGGCCGTCTCCTCGTCGATGATGCTGGCCAGCGTGACCACCTCGTTCGGCGTCAGCCCCTGCGCTTCGGCCAGTTTGCGCCGCTGTCCGTCCCAGAAGCTGTCGTGCTCCTTGCAGAGCCGCTCCATCAGGGCATCGAGCGATGTGTTCCACCACACCTCGTAGGTATTTGGCACGAAGAGGCAGGCTATGGTCGTGGTGTCATAGCCCAGCCGCTGGCAGTAATCCTGGTCGTAGAGCGCCTGAGCGATGGTGGCGCTGTCGAGCATCAGCTTCCTGCTCAGCTTGGCAGCCATGCGGTCCATGGTGCGCACCTCCGGCACGGTCAGCATGACCGGCTTTTGCTGTCCGTTGCGCAGCTCCCTGAACACGTCGAGCGCCTTCTGCCCCGGCTCTATGGCATAGCGTCCAGTCCGCAGATGCTGGCCATAGTCATAGTAGTCTGCCAGGCGGCGCAGGCCCTTCATCCCCAGCTCAGCACTGACAGGCTGGAGCTTGGAGAAGACCGAGTCGGCCGAGTCATCGCTGTCAATATATAAATAATGTGTGTTCTTGATGCTAAGAAGCGGAGCGTTAAGCTGCCTGTAGAACAGATATGCCACCACAGCTCCAGCCAGCAGGAGAGCGGCCAGTAGCCCCAGAATGTAGTATTTCTTCTTCCCTTTCATACTTTTTCTTTAAAAAAACGCTGCAAAGTTAGTGATTTTTGCGGAGAATTGATTATCTTTGCGCATAAAAAACTGCAAAAGACGATGAAACTGAGTTTTTCCATACACTATACGACGGAATGGGGCCAGCAGCTGGTGGTGCTGCTGAACTATCTGTCGCAGAACGGGGCCACCAGCCAAGTGCGCCTTCCCATGCAGACTGACGACGGCGACTTCTGGACGGCAGAAACATCTGTGCTGGAGAGCAGACGAAGCCCCGTGGCTGCATTCTCATACATCTATACAGTAGTAAACGCCGACGGCCAGGAACTACGCCGCGAATGGAACGGAGTGCCCCGCCTCTATGCTTTCGACCCCACGAAAAGCTGGAGAATGCCCGACCGCTGGCGGGACCGTCCGCTGGCATCCCATCTCTACAGCAGCGCCTATCAGACGACCTCCCAAGTACTCGCTCAGAATACCCCCCTCAATCCCCCCGAAGGGGGGAAGAATTGCACACCCGCTCCATCCCGCCAAGGGGTTACCCCCCTCAATCCCCCCGAAGGGGGGAAGAATTGCGCTCGCCAAGGGGATACTCCCTTCAATTTCCCCGAAGGGGGGAGGAATTGCTCCCCTTTGGGGAGGTCAGGAGATGTTCCCCTCCGTCTTCCCCTTTTCCGCAAGACCATCCTTTTCCGTGTCTCCGCGCCACAGCTTTCCTCAGGTCAGGTGCTGGCCGTCATCGGCAGTCATCCCGCCCTGGGCTCATGGAATGCCGCCCGCTACCTTCCCATGGAGCCGGCAGGCATGGGCGACTGGATGCTGACGCTCAATGTCGACTGGATGGGGCTGCCGCTGGAGTATAAATATGTGGTCATCAACAAAGAGACCCATGAGCTGGTGGCCTGGGAAGAGGGCGACAACCGTGTGCTGACCGACGAGCTGGCCGACGGCGAGGTCTACGTGGCTTACGGCGAGCCGCTGCGCCTGGCAGAGAAGCCCTGGCGGGTAGCAGGCGTCTGCGTGCCGGTCTTCGCGCTCCGTAGTGAGCACAGCTGCGGCGTGGGCGATTTCGGCGACCTCTACCGCTTCGTCGACTGGGCCGCCGAGGTGGGCATCCGCATCATCCAGCTGCTGCCCGTCAACGACACCACGCATTCGGGGAAATGGAACGACAGCTATCCCTACAACATCATGTCGGCCTTCGACCTCCATCCCCACTATATCGACCTCAGCCAGCTGAAGCCGCTGAACGACAAGGAGCGCATGACCGCTTTCCGCCGCCAGCAAAGCGAGCTCAACGCCCTACCCTACAGCGACTACGAAGCCGTGCACCGCGTGAAGACAGACTATCTGCAGGCATTGTACGAACAGGAAACCACAGCTCTCCAGGACCCCCCTTCCGCGCAGGAGTCCCCTTCCGCGCAAGAGCCCCCTTCCGGGCAGGAGTCCCCTTCCGGGCAGGAGTCCCCTTCCAGGCAGGAGTCCCTTTCCAAGCAGGAGTCCCGTGCGGGGAAGTTTTCCTTCCCCGAATACGTCCAGCACCACCTCCACCAGCAGCTGAAACGGGCCGCCGACCATGCTCGCGAGCGTGGCATCATCCTCATGGGCGACCTACCCATCGGCGTATGTCGCGACAGCCGCGAGGTGACCTCCCACCCCGACTTCTTCAACACCGACAGCCAGGCAGGAACCCCTCCCGACGCTTCCTCCCCACAAGGACAGAACTGGGGATTCCCCACCTACAACTGGCAGGCTGAAGGCTTCGGCGAGTGGCTCGACCGTCGCATGGAGTGGATGGAGCAGTATTTCGACGCCCTCCGCCTCGATCATGTGCCGGGCTTCTTCCGCATCTGGGAGATACCCCGCGAGCAGCTCTTTGGCACGATGGGCCACTTCTCCCCTGCCCTGCCGCTGACAGCCGGTGAGATAGAATACTACGGCCTGCCCTTCCGCCGCGACTTCCTCACACGGCCCTTCATCAACGACCGCATCGTAGACCGCATCTTCGGCATTCATGCACAGTATGTCCGCGACACTTTCCTCGTGAAGAAAGCCTATGGCCTCTACGACCTCAAGGAGGAAGTCAGCACGCAACGCCGGGTGAAGGACTATTTTGCCGGGCGCGCCGACGAGAACAGCCTGTGGATTCGCGACGGGCTCTACCGGCTGATTGCCAACGTGCTCTTCTTGGAAGACCCGCGCCAGCCCTCCATGTTCCATCCCCGCATACAGGCCTGGCAGGAACCCGTCTACGACACGCTCAACACCGACGAGAAGGATGCCTATATGCGTATCTACAACAACTTCTTCTATCAGCGCCACAACTTCTTCTGGGGCCGTACAGGCTACGAGCGACTGAGCCGACTGCAGCAGTCGACCCGCATGCTGCTCTGCGCCGAAGACCTGGGCATGCTGCCCGACTGCGTGGAGCCTGTGCTCGACAGCCTGGGCATTCTTACCCTGGAAATACAGCAGATGCCCAAGCAGCCCGGCACGGAGTTTACACATCTCGACGCCAACCCCGTGCGCAGCGTGGCCACCATCTCCACCCACGACATGCCGCCGCTGCGTCTGTGGTGGCAGGACAACCCAGAGCGCGTCCAGCGCTACTTCGTCACCATGCTCCAGAAGCAGGGACGTGCACCCGCCCAGCTGCCTGCCCATCTGGCCGAGGAAATCATCGCCCGTCACCTCTACTGCCCCTCCATGCTCTGCATCCTCTCCCTGCAGGACTGGCTCGCCATGGACGGTGAGCTGCGCTCGAAGAACCCACGCGAGGAGCGCATCAACACTCCTTCCGACCCCTACAACCGCTGGCAATGGCGCATGCACATCACCATCGAACAGCTCATGGCGGCAAGCAAGTTCAACAAGAAAATAAAGACCATGATAGCGCGCAGCAAACGCTAGCACACGGCGCCCTCCGTGACTCCCAGCTATTCACTGCCTTTCGGGGCTAAAAGAAAACCTAAACAAACAATGATGAAGAAACAACGGCTCTTATTCCTGATGATGTTGCTGACGACAGCAAGTGCATCCGCCAAGGAGGCATTGGTCAACGGACTGTGGTATGAATTGGCGGCGACAACCGAGGAAGCCAAGGTCATCCAATGGAAGAACTACGTCTATTATAGTGATGACATCGTGATTCCAAAGACCTTTGAATACGGAGGAATCAGCTACACCGTGACGAGCATAGGAGATCGTGCTTTCTATGACTGCAGCGATCTGACCTCCGTCTCGATTCCCAACAGCGTGACGACCATCGGAGGCAATGCGTTCAGAGGCTGCAGCAGCCTGAAGACCATCACGCTTCCCAACGGCGTGGCGGGCATAGGATACGCCACTTTCGCTTACTGTAGCGCCCTGACCTCCGTCACCATTCCCGGCAGCGTGACGAGCATCGGAGACTATGCCTTCCAGTATTGCAGCAGCCTGACCACCGTCACCATTCCCGGCAGCGTGACGAGCATCGGAGCGGGTGCCTTCTGGGGTTGCGGCCTGACCTCCGTCACGATTCCCTACGGCGTGACAACCGTCAAAGAGTGCACTTTCCAGGACTGCAGCGGCCTGACCTCCGTCACCATTCCCGGCAGCGTAAAGAGCATAGATGACTCCGCTTTCGATGGCTGCAGCAGCCTGACTTCCCTTAAGATTCCCAACAGCGTGACGAGCATCGGACACTCTGCTTTCTATCGGTGTGGCAGCCTGACCTCCGTGATGATTGGCAGCGGTGTGACGAGCATCGACGATTTTGCTTTTGCCAATTGTTCCGACCTTGCCCATGTGTACTGCCTGGCCGAGCATGTGCCGGAGACAGCAAGCGATACTTTCAGTGACTCCCCCATTGGCAATTGTACACTCTATGTGCCTGAAGCATCTCTCACCGCATATACAGAGGTGGAGCCTTGGAGTTCTTTTCAGTCCATAGCAGCTGTAAACGGAAACATGTTCTACCACCTGAAGGTGACGGCTGGCGACGGAGGCTCTGTCGGCTACGACGGACAGGAGGTGACGGCAGCCACCACGACCTTCGTCGTGAACGAGGGCAGCGACGCCGTGCTGACCATCACGCCTGCACAAGGCAACGAGCTGGCAGCGCTCACCGTGAACGACGAGGATGTGCTGACGCTGGTGAGCAACGGCACGCTGACGCTGAACGAAATAAAAGCCGACAAGACGGTGGTGGCAACCTTCGCGCTGGAGCAGAAGGACGAGGTGACCATCACGATGAGCGTGGCCGGCAGCAGCTGCAAGGCCATGACCTTTAGCTGCCCCTACGGGCTGGACTTCACCAACGTGAAAGACTTGACAGCCTGGATAGCGAGCGGCGTTTCCAATGAGGGTGAGGTGCTGCTGAAGAATGTGAAGATAGTACCGCCGAATACAGGCGTTTACCTCATCAGCGACGAGGCAGGCCTGGAGGTCGTCGTGCCCACCACCACGAAAGATTATTGGTACACCAATTTGCTGCGGCCCGCCGTAGCGGAAGCGACGATAGCCCCGACGGAGATGGCAGGCGGCGAGGAATACATGAGCCTCGTGGCGGGCCTGCTGACCGATGGCGAGCCAGGCTTTGTCCCCGTGACGCAGAACACCACGCTGGGGCCAAACCAAGTACGCCTGCTGGTGCCCAAACGCTACTATACCGTCCTCGCCGAACGTCAGGGAGGCCTGAAGCTGAACTACAGCATTTTGGGCGACATGAACGGCGACAAGAAGCTGACGCCGGCCGATGCCATCATGGTGCTCTACCGATATTTCGGTGCCGACACCGGCAACTGAAACAAGACTATCGAGGAGGAAAGGAGTAAAGGAGATGTGGAGGTAAAGGAGGTAACTCCCAAACTTCTAAACACCTAAACTCCTAAACTCCTAAACTCCTAAACTCCTCTTCTAGCAGTAAAGGGTCAGCATCTTCTCGGCCAAAGGCACATACCAGTCACGCACTTCCTCTGCTGTGGGGGTGTGACCGCCGGGGAAGTGGAACGAACGGCAGTAGTGCTCCAAGAACATCGGTTCGAAGTGCGCCAGCGTGTCCTGCTCGCCAAACAAGCCCCAGACACGCTCTCTGAAGTCGGGGCGGCATTTGTCGAACTGGATGGGCTCTATCTCGGCAAACGCCTCAATCAGGGCTTCATCGATGACGAAATGCTGGTTGCCGTCCTTTCGCGGCGACTTGTACTCATGGCCGCCGATGCGCTCCTTCAGAAAGTCCGTCATTCTGAAATGCGGATTCCCCAGCAAGGCCGGAATGCCCGCCGTGTTTGCCACCATCTGCGCATAGAACGCCCCGCAGCTGTTGCCCATCAGCAGGTCGGGCTTTTCAGCCGCTGTCAATTCGCCGATGAAGCCGATGGCCTCCTTCGGGTGCATCGGCAAGTCGGGCGTCATCACCTCCACACGCCCCGCGAAAGCCGCTCGCAGCGCCACCGCCGGCACGCACTGGCCGCTGGCATAGAAGCCGTGTAGAAACAATATCTTCTTCATGCGCCGTCAAACAGTTTCTTCCAAAGCCACAATACTGTCACAGCACCAACGACGCAGAACACGAAGTTGGTGAGATAGCCTTTGCCAAGCAGTTCGATGTTCAGCAGATGGCTGATGAAAGTGCCGGCATAGCTGCCAACGACACCGATGAAAAGGTTCATGCAGCATCCTTTGCCCTCGCCGCTCATGATGCGGTTGGCAATATAGCCGATGAAAATACCCGTGAGTATTGGCCAAGCCGTAAAATCTGCAATCGGTCCTAACATATTAAATCATTTAAGTTCCGCAAGTTCTGCACAGTCGATGCCGTAGGCATCAGACATTGGTAGCCAGCCATTTCAATGGCTGGTGACAGGGTTGTGGTAGGTGGCGTGCCGTAGGTACGCGATATGGGTTGGATGCTGTCGCGTACCTAAAGGCACGCTTTTCTACCGTCCCTTTATACCAGCCATTGTAATGGCTGGCTACCAATGTCATGCCCCTATGGGGCT
>JAILFU010000146.1 GCA_024697405.1 Prevotella sp. | reverse complement strand
AATTTCTGAAATTTCGATTAGTTTCCTATAATTTTTGTTAAATTTTGAGGGTTGCCACCGGTGGTTACCACCGGTGGCAACCTATGTTTTGTGCTTATCTTTGCAACCGAAAAGCCGCGCGGGGAGAAAGGACGTCCCTCCGGCCGCAAGGCAACGAACCAATTTAAAAAGAAAAAAGATATGGAAATTATTTGCAGAATTGTCGACCAGGGCGCACTCACGACGCGCCAGTTCGTTCGAAACGGGCAGCAACAGAGCATCACCACCATGCCTTTCGTGCTGGCCTCGGGTACTGACCAGTTCTTTTGCGAGATGACCAACGAGGAAGCTTGCGCCTGTGGCCCTTGCGACAAGAACTACTACTACAAGGTGTCGCTCTCCTCGCGCGTGTCATCCTTTAATACGAAGGACGGCGGCGAGGGCAAGGTGACCAGATTGTACATCAACAAACTCAGCGTGCTATGATTAGAAAGAAAGTCCCTACGAAGGTCATCCGTTTGGAACTGGTATTGCCATTGCGTTTAGCAGGCAAGATTTTCGCTCTGCTAGACCAGGAGTGCGGCGGCGACGAACAGCTGTTGCAGTTCGTTACAAACGTCTATGACACCGAGAAGGAGATTCTCGACTACGACGAGTACGAAAAGAGCATCCAGCCTGAGAAATCTAAATGACAGCGCTATGACACGTAATGAATTTGCATTAAAGATACAGCTGCCGCTTAAACCTTTTATTGATGTGCTTAACACTATTATGGACGCTCTTTCCGACGAAGAGTTCATGAGAACTGGATGTGAAATCACCATCATAAAGGGAGTGAAGCGTGGCACGGACTGCGTGCGCCAAGAATATCAGCTTGAGTGCAGCCTGAACCCCCCCACGTTTCTATATGTGATGAACTGTCTGAGTAATGATGTTGACCTTGCTGATTTGGAATCCATCGATATGGAGGTTTGTACTTACAGACGTAACTACCCGGAGCTTCCAGCCGTTGAAGAAATCCTTACCTATGGCCCGACATGTAACTTTTTTGAATCGAAAGCAACAATCAAAAGTTTAAAAAAAAACTGAATCATGAGAACAACCACGATTCCATCGTCTGCAGCGACCTCCGTGCCGCAGGTTTCGACCCCGCAGACCCCCTCTTCTGGTGAGCCGCTGCCCGTGCCGCGCAAGGTGAAAGGCACGCTGACCATCAAGAGCGACGACGACATGGAGTTTCGTGCGCAGCGTAAGACCGGCATCTCCTCGCAGGAGGTGCTGGCCACGCGCGGCGACGCGAAGTTCTACCGCACCGTGGGCGAGCGAAAGCCCAAGTACGTGGCCCACCTCGTCACCCCTGCCGACAGCCCCGACCCCGTAGCCGACATGCAGGAGCAGCTCGATAAGCTGACCGTCGGCATGCAGACCAAACGTCGCCCGAAGCTGCGCGGCAAGATTTTGAAAGACGAGCCCTCGTGCCGCATCGTCCACAACCAGAAGGAAGGACGCGTGCAGTGCATCCTCGACATCAACCTCTGTGAAACGCCCAACATACAAGGGCGCATTATCGAACTTCTTCAAACCATTTCATCATGCTTTGCTATCAACCAGACTTCTTTAGTCCCACCCAAGAGCTGACTTCCGATGGCTTCTCGCAGCTCATCGTGAGCGACCTCGTGGTGAAGACCATCAGCGAGGTGCGCCAGAAACTCAGCGAGGCCGACCTCGCCGCCAGCCGCGGCGAGGACCCCCGCCCCCTGCTCGACGCCGCCCAGAAGGCGAAGCGGCGGCTGCCCAAGATCGTGTGGCAGGCCACCTTCGACGAGACGGTGTCTAAGAAAGGCAATCGCGGCCGCTGGCGCAAACAGTCGGCCTGCCGCCTGAACGGCCTGTTTATGATTGATGTAGACCACGTGCAGCAGCCAGAGGAAATCTTCCACAGCTGGTGGAAGCCCGTCATGGAGAATATCCTTGAGGATGGAGCCTTCCATCAGAACGGCGAGGCCATCGCCAAATGGGCCGACTCCCTGGGCATCGTGCTGGTGCACGTCACGCCCAGCGGCCACGGCCTGCGCGTCGTGGCGAAAGCCACGATGGACGGCAACCTCTCTGACAACCAGCACCGGCTGGCCTCTCTGCTCGGCGTGGAGGCAGACGAAGCTTGCAAGGACGCAAGCCGCCTCTCCTTCTGCCCCGGATTCGAAGACATACTTTACATGAACGCTAATGAACTGTTCAATTATGAAAATCCTGCGTATGACCATACGTTTGGTCCTGATTATAGGAGAGGTGACAGCAGTCCCCTTGATGTTATTGCTCGTAGCTCCTCTGCTACTTTTGGAAACGGCTCTCTTGACCATCGCATCCCCTCTGTCGTTAATGCTGAATCGCCTGCACCCATGGCTAAAGCACCGCGTGGAATCGTGGCTGGAGAATCTGCTGACGACAATCTGAAACCCGACGACGTAACGCCGAAAGACTATCATGGAGTACCCTATCACGAAATCATCGCTCGCTGGTTTGACCTCGTCAACGGAGGCGAACCGCAAGTGGGCGACCGCCATCGCGTGCTGCTCCGGCTGGCTGCAGACCTGCGATACATCTGCGACAATCGTGCGTCCGTGGTCGAAGCCGCCATTAAAGAGCATCCTCTGGGAGCGGCCTTCGCTGCTGAAAGCAGTGGGAGTGAGGAACTCTCCCGAATTGCAGGTGATGCTTGTTCCCGCCAGCTTTGGAAGTCAATACCGAAGCGGTTCCGACCAGTACTGGAGGCTCTTCATTTGGAGCTGGGTGAGCAAAAGGAAGACGCTCAAGCTAATGAAGATGCTGGAATTGACTACACTGGCTACACCGAACGACTACTGCCTCTTCTACAGAACGCCGAAGGGCTTCGTGAAGCTGTTGCCGGACTGCCCGACAATCTCAAACTCGCAGGAGTGCTCGCTGCAGGAGCCATGCTCGGCACCTATCTCACCCGCTGCTGGTGGGAGCACTTCGATGGTAAGCGCTATCGCCTGAGCTATCTCGTCTACATTGTGGGTGCCGCCGCCAGCGGCAAGAGCTTCCTCACCGACCTCGACCGTCTGCTCATGGCTCCCATGCTGGCAGCCGACCGCGTGGGCCGCGAGAGCGAGCGCCAGTGGAAGGAAAAGCAGAAACAGCGTAAGGCTAACGAAAAGCTGCCCGACCAGCCGCACCCCGTCATACGCTACTGCCCCTCCACGACCTCCAACGCCATCCTCTACCGCCGCCTGCAGGACGCCGTAGACCCTAACTTCAACGACCCTGAGACAAACGAACCCATGCACCTGCACCTCATCACCGTGGAGAGCGAGCTGGCCACAGCCTTGCGGGCGCAGGTGGGCTCGTGGGCAGGCAAGAACGACCTGGAGCTAAAGTCGTTCCACAACGAAAAAGCTGGTGTTGATTACGCTAATGCAGAGAGTACCAACGGCATCATGCAGATTAACTGGAACCAAGTCATCAGCGGCACGCAGGAAAGCATGAGCCGTAAGTTCAAGCCTGCCACTATCCTCGACGGACTGGTGACCCGCGTGGCTCTGTTCCTGATGCCGACGAACGACTATCAGATGATTCAGCGCCGAAGGCTTCAGCGCAACGTGGAGCGCGACATCTACCTGCGCCAGCTGGGCAACGAGCTGGACACCGTGAAGGGAGAGCTGAAGGTGCCCCGCCTGGTGGACTTCTGCTACCAGTATGAAGAGCAGCTCACGCGGCAGGCGCGTATTGAGCAGGACGAGTGTCTGGACTATTTCCGCAAGCGTATTCCCGTCATCATGATGCGCTACGCGCTGGTGCGCATCGTGCTGCGCCAGATGGACAAGGCGAAAAAGGGCGAGGAGCTGGAGGTGAACGACGAGGACCTGGAGTTTGCACGCCTCATCGGCGACTGGTGCCTGCTGATGCAGGTACACCTGTTTGGCCAGATGGTGTGCGACGCGCTGGAGAAAGAGCGGCAAGCATTCCAGCCGCGCCAGTACCGCACGAAGACACGCGATGCCTACAACAAGCTGGAAGAAGTGTTTACGCTGGCCGACGTGGTGAAGGTAGAGCTAGTGAAAACGGAAAAGTCAGCCTATAATTTAGTCAAGCGATGGATGGATGATGATATTGTGGAACGTAATAACAACGAAACATGGAAAAAGAAAATACAAAAGCTGTAAAGCTGCCTCGCGGCTTGCGCAACAACAACCCGCTGAACATACGCATCACGCCCGCCCAGCGGCAGGGTAAAGACCGCTGGCTGGGCATGTGCAAAGAGCAGACGGACAAGGCGTTCTGCCAGTTCACCGACATGAAATGGGGCTGGCGTGCCGCATTCCTGCTGCTCACGCGGTCATATTATCACCTGCATCATCTTTACACGCCTAGGGCAGTTATCACACGGTGGGCACCACCCTCGGAGAACAACACCGAAGCTTACATTAAGTTCGTGTGCGAGAAG
>JAILFU010000144.1 GCA_024697405.1 Prevotella sp. | reverse complement strand
CCGAGGGCTACACCATCACTCGCGTTAAGTTCTATAACGACGAAGGTTCAGCCTTCGACGAGCAAGCTCCATTCGAGGCAATTTTGGCACAGATTGATTGGGGATACATTACAAAAGTGAACGGCACTATAATAGGTCGATACGGAGTAACCAAGATCGAGGTATATGGCTACACCGATGCCGGACTAGTCGATGAAGTCATCGCCAAGATAACAGCCATCGGCACCGTGACCTACACTCCTGAGAGCAAGGCCCTCATCGACGCAGCACGCACGGCCTACGACGCGCTGACCGCCGACCAGCAGGCACTCGTGACAAACTACTCGACGCTGACCGATGCCGAGACCACCTACGCTGCCGCTGAGGAGACCGCCTGGACCGAGGGCGTAGAGCTGACCAAGAACCCCGACGGCACGTGGACACTCGCCGCAACTCCCGCCTTCGACGTGGAGCTGGAGGTGGAGTACTTCCCCGTAGCCACGCTCACCGCTGAGCCCGCCGCTGCTGTCGGCCTTGAAGTGGGCACCGTTGCCGACCTGCTCACCCCTGGCACCAGCACCGAAGGCACACTGAGCTACGCCATCGGCGAGAGCGACACCGAGGCACCCACCACCGGCTGGAGCGACGCCATCCCCACCACCGAGGGCCTCACCGCCGGCACCGTCAACGTGTGGTATAAGGTCGTAGGCGACGCCGAGCATAGCGACTCCCAGCCCCAGTGTATCGCCGTAGCTATCCTGCCACAGCTGGGTGATGTCAACGCCGACGGCCGCGTGACGCCCGCCGACGCCATCATGATCCTCTACCACTACTTCGAAGTGGCGCAGAGCGGCTTCTTCGAGGAGGTCGCCGACATGAACGGCGACAACGAAATCACGCCCGCAGACGCCATCGAGGTGCTCTACAAGTATTTCCGTACCACCGACGAAGGCAGCAACAACAATGCCCGCCCTGTCCGCCCCATCACGAATGGCGGCCAAGAGCCTGAGTAAGGAAGATCCTTGATATCTGCGAAGCACACTCAGAATGAGAAATGTTGTGAAACAACCTACATACCTACATTTCCCCGCCTAACATACTCATTCACACTATGTTTTGGCATGTAGGCTACTTGCATTTCTGAATGTGAACATACACTGCCGGGTGCTGGCAGCACCCATTATTTGGAAAATGCCAGTATCTCCCAGAATACGCACGCCGTTTGAAAAAATACGCACGCCGTTTGAAAAAATACGCACGCTATTTTTCAAAAAGGCGTGCGTATTTTCTCAAATTCTCTAGAGAATTCGAGCATCGATGGTGCGTAGATGGTTGGTTCGTCATGCTATATGCCCAAGCCATGTAGGTTTGAGCAGGAAAATGCAGGTAGCATACATGGTGTAATACGTTATTACACAAGAAATTATCACCCATCATGTAGGTATGTATGTTTTTTTGCAAGACAACGATTCACTTCTTGATGGAGACGTACAAGGCGGTATTTTTTACCCTTGTTTCTTGCTTGTGTGATTCGTGAGGAAATAGGCGTAGGCCAGGACTATGGCGAAGCCAATCAGGGGGATGATGAACGGCAGGAAGGGGTTGGTGTTGTCGGCCAGCCAGCCCATGAGCAGGAAGCCGCAGCCGCCGATGGGTGTCATCATCAGCAGCGAGGAGGCACGCTTCTTCTGCGCTGAGGTCAGGCCACTGACGGACAGGGAGAAGATGGTGGGAAACATGATGGCCTCGAACAGGTAGTTAGCTATGAGTGCCACCAGTGACAGCGTGCCCAGGTTCAGCATGGTGAGCACCATGCAGACGACCGTGCCCACGGCGCACCACAGCAGCATGCGCTCGGCCCGTACGCTGCGCATGATCCAGCTGCCCAGGAAGCGGCCCAGCATGAAGATGACCAGTGCCAGCGAGACAACCCGCGAGGCATCGAGCTTCGACATCCAGCCAGTGCCGGTGACGAAGTTCACGAAGTAGCTGTTGATGGAGATTTCGGCCACCTCATAGCTGAGCAGGGCCAGCAGGCCGAAGCGAAAAGCCCACCCAAGCCCTCCCAAAGGGAGGGATGTTTGATTACAGGATGCGTCTGGTAACTTAACATCCCTCCCTTCGGGAGGGCTTGGGTGGGCTTGGGTTATCTCCGGTAGCTCCACCCTCGTGAAGATGAGGGCAATGGCGAGCACCAGCACGCCCATGATGGCGTAGGGCACCGACACGTCGGTGGAGCCGCCGTCCTCGCGGAAGAGGAAGCCGCCCACCAGGAGCGTAGCCATGAAGCAGCCCATGCCGTTGAATGTCTGCGACAGGTTCAGACGGCTGCTGGCCGTCTGGCGTGGCCCCAGCTCCGTGACGTAGGGGTTGGCCGCTGTCTCCAGGAAGGTCAGTCCGCAGCCGATGACGAACAGTGCTCCGAGGAAGGCTGCAAATGTGGCGGCAGGGATGAAGGCCAGCGAGCCGAGGCCGAACAGTACCAGCCCGAACACCACGCCGTAGCGGTAGCCATAGCGGCGGATGAACAGGCCTGCGGGTATGGCCATGAGGAAATAGCCCAGATAGGTGGTCACCTGGATGAGCGATGACTGGGTGATGCTGATGTGCAGCTCGTCCTGGAAGTGCTTGTTCAGCACGTCGAGGATGGCGCGTGCGAATCCCCAGAGGAAAAACAGCGTGGTGATGAGCACAAAAGGCACCACATAGCGCCTGTCGGTAAGCTTGGTCTTATTCGTCATGGTCTGCGGTCAATGTTTATCGTCTGCCTACGAAGCGGGCGGGCTCCACGTTGTCGTTCTTCAGCACGTCGGCAAACTGCTGGGGTGTGATGGTGACGGGGCCGCGCATGAACTCCGGGATGTTGTAGCTCTTCATGAACTCATGATGATAGTTGGGGTCTTCCTGCGGCAGCTCAAAGGGTTTCGAGCCGTGGCCGTCCTTGTCGACATGGGCAATGAAGGGACGGGTGAAGTTGCCGTCGGTGCGGCGGGTGCTGAAGATGACCCACCGGCCGTTGCTCGACCAGGAGTGATAGCTCTCCGTGTCTTTCGAGTTGATCTCCTCCATTGGGCGCACGTCGCCCGTCTGGAGATCCATCAGCCAGAGGTCGGCCTCGTGGTGCCAGATGTGGAACACACCGTAGCGGCCCAGGGTGAACAGGAGATAGCGGCCGTCGGGCGAGACGCGCGGCAGCGTGGCGCTGAGTCCCAGCGTGTCTGTACGCAGCGTGTCAAGACCGATGACGCCTGCTCCCAGCGTGTCGGCCTGGAACACCATCTCGCGCGGGCCGAAGCGGCGCGTCTGCGGGTCGAAGGCCTTTTTATAGATGTTGTATTTCACATCGCTGGCGCGCATGAAGACCTCGGCACCGTGGGAGATGGTGTCGCGGAACTCGAAGTGGGCACTGCAGTAGTAGAGCGTCTTTCCGTCGGGGGCCCAGAAAGGATATACCTCAAACTCGGTGGAGTCGTTCTCCACGTTGGCCACCTCGTTCTTCTCGATGTCGTAGACGATGAGGTCGCTGGCGGCATCGCTCACCTCAATCTTGTTCAGGTTGCGGGTGTGGAAGCTCTGGCTGGTCTTGTTGGTGGAATAGACGATGAGGGGCAGGGTGGGGTGCCAGGTGGGATAGACGCCGGCCGAGATGACAGAGTCGTTCTTCATGTTCACCTTGCGGATGTTCCCGTCGTAGACGATGATGGTGCCGCCGTGGTTCTGGCGGGCGTGGAACTGCATGCGGCCGGGGTTGTACATCTGGTAGTTGTGACAGTTCACACACTGGCCGTCCTTCTCCGTAGAGCAAAGGAGGTTGTCGACCATCACCTGCTCGTCGTAGTTCTCCAGACAGCGCTGGTTCAGCGTCAGCTCCTCGTAAGTGACGTAGCTGGGCGAGATAAGACGGTAGCTGATGTAGGGGTCGATGCTGTCTGTCGACACATGGATGGCGAACGGCTGGTAGCGCGTCCACTGGTCGCCGCTCTTGGCATAGACGTCGACGGTGATGTCGCCGCCTTTGGCCTTGTCGCAGAGGGCATGCCAGTCGCTGATGTCGGGCTGGGCCTGCAACCCGCCGCAGAGAATCTCCTCGTCGCCGCTGCTATAGCGGACGACGGCATCGGTGGCCTCCGTCTGCTCCAGCTGTAACGACAGCGGGGCAATGTTCACAGGAATGGTGACATCGGCATAGTCCGGATAGATGGTAGGCAGCCCGTCTGCCTGATTGTAGTTCTCGGGAACACTGACGCCTGAACATGCGCTTAGCGCTAAGCTTAGCGCTAAGCTAAATGATAAATGATAAATGATAAATGATATGCGTTTCATAACTCCTAACTCTTAACTCCTAATTCCAAACTCCAAATTCCAAACTCCAAATTCCAAACACCAAACTCCAAATACCAAACTCCAAATACCAAACTCCAAATTCCTCGCTTCGCTTCCCCCCTCCCTTTGGGAGGGGTAGGGGGTGGGCTTTTTAATACAGTTTCTGGTTTCGTATGAGGAAATACTCGAAGTAGTAGGTCTTTCCGAACTGCGGATAGAACACGTCCTTCATCTGCTCGTCGGTCATGCCCTTGCAGCGCTGTGCCAGCTGCATGAACGATTCGTAGGTCTGCTTCACCTGCTTGTCGAAGGGCATGCGGCTGATGTCCACATGATTCTCCAGATGACCGTAGAGATAGGCCGCCTCCTGATAGTGCGTAGGCATGCGCTGGCCGGGGTGGTTCTTGGCATACTGGTTGAAGAAGGGCCAGAACATGGGTATGTCCTTCATCCAGAGGGCGGCGTTCAGCGACTGGTCCTGATAGAGCTTGTCGGTGCTGGGGTCGTAGACGAAATGGTGCATCAGATACTGCTCCACAATCGACTGGTCGCTGTTCAGGTTGTCGTGGAAATTCATCAGGTGGAAGACGGGGGCGAAGTTGGCATCGGCCCGCAGCTTCTCTTCGTCATTAAGGAATGCCTCGTGTGCCTCCGCCCACTCGCCGTGGTAGCGTGTATGCTTCAGCAGGGCTAAATATTTGCTGGCCACGCGCTTTTCGCCGTTCACCAGGGCGCAGCGCGTCATGTATTTCAGGTATTCTGCCCGCCAGCCATACTCCACTCCGTCCTCCAGGCACCAGCGGTAGCAGAAGTTCGCCAGACCGTAGTAGAAGTAGATGCTGCAGCCCACCACCTGCGTCATGTTCACCGGGATGATGGTGTTGCAGGCCTTGGCTCCCGTGCGGTAGCGGTACATTTCCTCACCCTGACGGCCCAGGCGGAACAGGGCCAGGTTCTTCATCATCACGATGGCACGTGTGGGCTCGTCCTCCAGGTTGGCGGCCTCGTTGAGGATGCCCTGCCAGTCGCTCTGCTCCATGCAGCGCTGCATGCGCAACTCCTTGTGGAAGTTATAGTCGCGATACCAGTATTTCTGCACGCCGAAGATGAGCACCGCCAATAGGGCGACATGGCAGAGGCCCCACACGACGGGCTTCTTCACCTGTCCGTCGCATAGCATCCTGTAGCTGGCAGCCATGGCAACGAAGAAGGCAGTAAGTAAATAATAAGGTATATAGTAGACGGCATGCTCCTCCGTGATGCGGTAGAGCGGCAGCGCCGCCCACCAGATGTTCTCCTGACTGGCCTGGTAGAAAACGAAGCGGTAGTAAAGCAGAGGGACGACCACGATGGCCAGGACGGCCACAACAGAGGAAATGAGGGCTGGAGAATATTGGGACATTCCCTTCTGGGAAGGCGACTGTATCCTCCATGCCATCACGCCCATGGTTAATGCAGCCAACAGACCATAGAAGCCGGTGAGCGGATAGAGCACGGCTGTGCTCACGACGATGTAGATGGGACGCAGATAGTATTTCGAGGGCAGGCAGCGGAAGCCCCACACGGCGGCCATCGCTGCACAGAGGCCGATGGTGGCCACGAAGAAATGGCCGCGCAGCTTCAGGTAGTAGATCCAGTAGCCCATGTCCACACAGGTGATGAGCAGCAAGGCCACAGGCACGAGCAGCACGGCGGCCCACTTCATGGGCACGCGGAATGCCCGCTGCGTCAGCAACATCAGCAGTGCCCACCACAGGCAGAGCCAGCCCACACCCAGCACGGGATGGAAGAAAAACTCGGTGAACCACGTGCCCAGCCATGTCAGCAGGCCGCCAGCCACCACCATCTGCTGGCGGAAGAACAGCGGCGTGTCCAGGTGCAGGTTTAGCTCCTGCACTTTCCACAGAAATTCATCTTCCAGGTTGAGCAGGCCGAGGGCAATGGCCACGAGAGCCGCCACACATGCCAGTGGCGATACGTATTTCAGCCAGGGCGATGCCGGCTTGCGCTGGGCTGTAGCCGGCTGTTTTTTTTCTGGCTTTTTCAGTTTTTCTTGCTTGTTTTTCATCTTTAATAGGATATTTGCATGCAAAGGTACAAAATAATTCATAATTCATAATTCATAATTCATAATTATTTTGTATCTTTGCACAAAATTATTTCATTTACTAACCATTACGTTATGCTAAAACAACTGATTCTATCAATGGCGCTGATGGCTACTGCCACAGCCCAGGCAGTGGAAAAGACGCCGGAATGGCGCGATCCTGCCGTGAACCAAGTGAACCGTGAGGCGCGCCGCGCCGATTTCTTCGCCTTCGAGAATGCCGACAAGGCCAAGGCCGGCGACAAGACCAAGAGCGACCGCTACCTGTCGATGGAGGGCAAGTGGCGCTTCAACTTCGTGAAAGACCACAACCTGGCGCCGAAGGACTTCTTCTCGCTGAAGTTCGACGACTCCCAGTGGGTGGACTTCCCCGTGCCCGGCCTTTTCGAGATTGAGGGCTATGGCGACAAGACCTACAAGAACGCCGGCTATGCCTGGTGCACCACCTTCGACAACAACCCGCCTTACATCGGCGAGACAAACAACTACACCGGCTCCTACCGCAGAACCTTCGACCTGCCCGCCGACTGGAGTGGACAGGAGGTCTACTTCCACGTAGGCTCGGCCACGAGCAACCTCTCCCTCTGGGTCAATGGCAAGTACGTGGGCTACTCGGAGGACGCGAAGGTGGCTGCCGAGTTTAACATCACGAAATACCTGAAGAAGGGACAGAACCTCATCGCCATGCAGGTGATGCGCTGGTGCGACGGCTCATGGCTGGAGGATCAGGACTTCTGGCGCTTCACCGGTATTGCCCGTGAGGTCTATCTCTATGCCCGTCCGAAGGCGCACATCGAGGACATCACCATTTCGCAGGACTGGATAGTGGATGCCAAGCGCGGTGTGCTGAAAGTGGATGCCAAGGTGACAGGTAAAGCCCAGGTTGCCGTGAGGTTTGTATTCCCTGACGGAACACTTGGCGATGAATTTGCGCTGAACCACGAGATTTACTTGAACGATGTGAAGCCTTGGTCGGCTGAGACACCCAACCTCTACAGTTTATATGTGTATCTCAAGAATGGCGACAAGGTGCTGGAGGTAGTTCCTCTGCGTGTGGGCTTCCGCCATATCGAGATTACGGGCGGCCAGCTGCTCGTCAACGGCCAGCCCGTCCTCATCAAGGGTGCCGACCGTCACGAGCTAGACCCGGACGGTGGCTACATCGTCTCGATGGAGCGCATGATTGAGGACATCAAGATTATGAAGCAGCTCAACATCAACGCCGTGCGCACTTGTCACTATCCCGACGATCCCCGTTGGTATGACCTCTGCGACGAGTATGGACTCTATGTCACCGCCGAAGCTAACCTCGAGAGCCACGGCATGGGATACGGCGAGGGAACGCTGGCCAAGCGTGCCGACTTCGAGCAGATGCACCTCGAGCGCAACGAGGCCAATGTGCGGTCGTTCAAGAACCACCCCTCCATCATCGTCTGGTCGCTGGGCAACGAGGCCGGCTTCGGCCCCAACTTCGAGAAGTGCTACACTTGGATTAAGAACTACGACAAGACACGTCCCGTGCAGTACGAGCGTGCTCCCTGGGAGAGCGGCTTCACCGACATCACCTGCCCCATGTATGCCGACTACAACTGGTGCGAGCGCTACTGCAAGGGCAACAACCCCCGTCCGCTCATCCAGTGCGAGTATGCCCACGCCATGGGTAACTCCATGGGTGGATTCAAGGAGTACTGGGACCTCATCCGCAAGGAGCCGAAATACCAGGGCGGCTACATCTGGGACTTCGTCGACCAGGGCATGCGCGACGTTAGCCCCATCACCGGCCGCACCATCTTCACCTATGGCGGCGACTACGGCGAGTATCCTGCCAGCGACTATAACTTCAACTGCAACGGTGTCATCGCACCTGACCGCCGTCTGAACCCCCACGCCTACGAGGTGGGCTACTACTACCAGAATATCTGGGTGACGGACAAGGGTCTGAAGGAAGGCAAGTTCGAGGTCTACAACGAGAACTTCTTCAAGACGCTCGACGACATGGAGCTGGAGTGGTTCGTGGGTGGTGCCGGCGATCACCACCACGATAATCCTGGCCGTCCGGCAGGCATGACCTTTGGCCACGGCGGCAAGATTGACATCAGCGGCATACAGCCCCAGCAGCGCAAGGTCATCACCTCGGCAGAGATGCAGCAGGTGGTGGAGCGTGTGCTCGGCCATCATGGCGACAACGAGGTCTTCGTCATCTTCCAGTTCAAGTCGAAGAACGGAGCTCCTCTCATCGACAAGGGCCAGGTGCTGGCCCGTCAGCAGTTCGCACTGAACAGCTATCAGTGGCCAGAACTGAATGGCAACGCCCAAGCCTCGCAAATCCAGAAAGAGGAGACCAACACCTACGTCAAGTTCTCTGCCGCTGGCACAGACTTCTCCGTGGGCAAGCGCTCAGGCATGATAGACTACTTGAACGTCGGCGGCAAGCGCATGCTCCAGTTCCGCGAGAGCATCACGCCCGAATTCTGGCGCGCACCCACCGACAACGACTACGGCGCAGGCCTGCAGAACCGTTTCCAGATGTGGAAGAACCCCCAGATGCGCGTGAAAGAGTTTAGCGTAGGCGATGGCACCGTCGTTGCCACCATCGAGCTGCGCGAGCCAGAGGCCCGCGTGCCTGGCCAGAGAGGCAACCAGCGGCGTCCGCCCTTCGCCACCCTCACCATGACCTATACCCTCACTGCCGAGGGCGAAGTCATCGTCCGTGAGCAGTTGCAGCCCGAGAAGGACGCCCAGGTGAGCGACATGTTCCGCTATGGCATGACGCTGCAGATGCCCAAGCAGTACGACCGCATAGAGTACTACGGACGTGGCCCTGCCGAGAACTACATCGACCGCAACTCCTCTGAGTTCATCGGCGTCTATGGCAACAAGGTGCAGAACGAGTACTTCGAGTATGTACGCCCGCAGGAGAGCGGCAACCACACCGACGTGCGCTGGTTCCGCGTGCTCGACGGCAATGGCCAGGGCCTGGAGTTCTACAGCAATGTGCCAATGGAGGCCAGTGCCATGCCCTACCTGATGAGCCAGCTCGACGACGGCATGAGCAAGGACAAGGCATGGGGCCACCACAGCGGCGACCTCATCCCCGACGGACGCACACAGGTGTTCATCCAGCAGCGTCAGTTCGGTCTGGGTTGTGTGAACTCTTGGGGCGCATGGCCCCGCGAGGAGTACCGCCTGCCTTGTAAGGAATACGACTTCACCTTCGCCATCCGGCCTTTGCGCGCTACACGCTAAATAATAAATGAAAAATGATAAGCCTACCTGCACCTTTTCTACCCATAGACTCCTGTGGGTAGGTTTATCATTTGTCGTTTTTCTGTCATTTCGGCCACTGGCCGCAGTGGCACAGCAGCATTTCCCCAAGCAGATTCCGCCAGGCAACTACAGCGGCATCTGCCCTATTGGTGACAATCTCTTCGCCGTGGTCGACGACAAGAACGCCGAAGACGGCTTCTATGTTTTCCGCCTTGCCATCGACACGCTGAAAAACCGCATCACCGAGGCCGAGAACCTGGGCTACCGCTCCAGCGGCAAGCCCAACCGCGACATGGAGGGCATCTGCTATCGTCCCTCATCGCGTACATTATTTATTAGTGGGGAGGCTGACAACGAGGTCTATGAATACACGCTCGACGGGCAACGCACAGGCCGACGGCTGGCCATGCCTGCCGAGTTCAAGAAAGCCCGCCGCAATCTTGGTCTGGAGTCGCTGGCCTACGACCCGCTCTCCCACCGTTTCTTCACCACCACCGAGCGCCCCCTGCCAGGCGACAGCCTGTTGCGCATTCAGACCTTCGGCGACGACCTGCAGCCCGCGCAGCAGTATCTCTACCGTCCCGACCCTCCCATCAGTCCCAAGTATTATCATGGTGTGTCGGCGCTCTGTGCCCTGGCCGATGGTCGCCTGCTTGTGCTCGAGCGGCAGGTGCGTGTACCCCGCCTGAAGCTCGATGCCCACACCGTCATCCGCATCTACGAGGTGCAGCCATCCGCCTCTCACCCTTCACCCCTCACCGCTCGTCAAGAGCTTCCGAAGCGCCTTCTTACGGAATTCCACACTCGCCTCACCCTCACCAGCCGTAAGTTCGCCAACTACGAGGGTCTCTGCTTTCTCCCCTCTTTCGGAGATACTGGGGGCTACCTCCTCCTCATCGCCGACTCCCAGCACCACTACAAGGGTGTCCTCCGCGACTGGTTCCTGCTGATAAACGATTGGCCTTTGCGCCAGTAATTGAGCAAATATGTGTATCTTGCGGCAGTAAAACGATAATTGCTGAACGACATGGAACGATTCTTCAACACCGCAGGGCCGAACAAGCCCGACATCAACTACAGTATTGACCCGCTGAGCCGGTTCGACCTCGCCGAAATCCT
>JAILFU010000129.1 GCA_024697405.1 Prevotella sp. | reverse complement strand
TCCTGGCCACCGCCACGCAGCAGATAGAGAAGCCGAGGATTACGGTGGAGAACGCCGCCAACCGCCTGGTGGGCGTGCCCGCCGGCAAGATGGCCAACTTCCCGCTGCTGCTGACCAACGAGAGCGAGACAGGCGAGGACTGCTACTTCAGCCTCTTCGTCATCGACGAGACCAACACCCTCGGTGCCGGCATCGACATCAACAGCAATGAGATAGGCAGCGGCCGCAGAGTGCTCGTCCCCGCAGGCGGCACCGTGCGCATGAACCTGGAACTGGAAAAGAACAACGAGGGCGACCTGCTCTACGAAAACATCGCCGTTGTGCTGGCATCGGAGTGCCAGAGCGACCCGGCCAGCACATGGGAGGTCATCGGCGACACCGTCTATATCTCGGCAGAGTTCGTGCCGACGAGCACCGACGTGGCCCTGCGCATCGACAACACCGTGGTGAACACCTCGACGAAGGGCATGCTGCCCATGACGGTGAGCGGCTACGACCCGAACTACGTCGGCCTGAAGTACATCGCCGTGCAGTATCAGGGCGTGGGCGAGACCGCCTGGCACGATGCCCGCAAGTATGTGATGACGGAGAACGACATCGTGAATCCTCAGATAGAGGAGGTACTGCCCGCCAACGGCATCATCAACCTGAACTTCGACATGACGAACGGGGCCGTGTTCCCCGACCGCACGTATAAGTTCCGTGCCCTCTCTGCCCGTACCTACGGCGACGGCGAAGTGACCAACGCGAGCGATGAGATTCTGGTGGTGAAGGACATGAACCGTCCGAAGCCGCTCGGACAACCGCAGCCCACCGACGGCATCCTCTCTGCCGGCGACGAGCTGAGCATCCTCTTCAATGAGGCCATCCTGAATGGTGAGCTGACGAAGGACAAGAACTTCCGCATCACGGGTGTGCTCAACGGCTCCGAGGTGGCCCACCAGACGGCACTCGAACTGGAGAACACAGCACAGACCGCTGCCACCGAGGCCAGCATCAACCTGGCAGGCAAGGACTTCTCCATTGATATGTGGATGAAGGCCAACGGCGCAGGCACATTGCTGAGCCACGGCACCGGAACGCAGAAGCTGATCGTGGGCGTGGATGCCGACAGCAAACTTATGGTCAAGATTGGCGACCAGGCCTATACCTCTTTAAATAATGTACCACTCGGCCAGTGGGCATTCCTGACGCTGAGCCTGACGGCAGACGGCAAACTGAGTGCCAGCGTGGCAGCAGGCAGCGAAACCACCACGCTGTTCAGCGAACTGGCAGCCACCGCCTACGAGGGCAACGGCCCGCTGGCCGTGGGTCAGCAGATGACTGGCGCCATGCACGAACTGCTGCTCTGGGACGAGATGCGCAACGTAGCCACCGCCCTGCAGCAGCGCTCCGTGACGAAGACCCCGTCAACACAGGGCCTCATCGGCTACTGGAAGATGGACGAGGGCGAGGGCACCGTCATCACCGACTATGCCCGCAACCGCCACATGACGATGGCCGCCGAGACGTGGCACATCGAGAACGAGAACAAGGCCGTCACTCTTGACGGCGAGCACTATGTGGGCATCAACACCGCCAACATCCCGCCCATGCCACAGGACGACTACGCCGTAGAGCTGTGGGTGAAGACAGGAGAGCAGACCGCCGCTGCCCAGCTGCTACAGATGGGTGAGGTAGGCCTTGTCCTGAATACCGACGGTTCTCTTTCTCTTGAGAGCAACAATGCTCAACTTTCAACGCTCAACGCTCAACTGAATGACAACGCCTGGCACCATGTAGCCCTGAGCGTGCTGCGCGGCGGCAATGCCAACGTCTATGTGGATGGCGTGGCGAAGGCCACCGTGAGTGCCGACAAGGTTGGCTCGCTCGGCAGCGACCAGCTGCTCATCGGTGCACGCCGCACCTTCCAGGACGTGCAGCAGAGCGATGTACTCTATACCTACGACCGCCCGCTGACCGCCACCATCGACGAGGTGCGCATCTGGAACGCCACGATGAACGCCAACCAGCTGAAGAAACAGCGCAAGGTGCGCCTCACTGGCACAGAGCCAGGCCTCGTGGCCTACTATCCCTTCGAGAGCAAGACGCTGGATGGCCAGAATCAAGTCGTCACCAACGGCAGTGCCGCCGACCTTTGCAACAGCGGCTTCGACGCCCAACTCAGTGAGCTGGGAGGTTCGTCCGACGTGATAGACACCTACACCGACGCGGCCCCCGCACTCCGTGTAAAGCCCGAAGAGGAGAACGTCAGCTTCACCTTCGTCGCCTCCGACAACAAGATTGTGATTGACATTGACGAGGCTCCCGCCCGCATCGAGGGCACGACGCTGAACTTCACCGTCCGCGACGTCCACGACCAGAACGGCAACCTCTCAGAGCCTGTCACCTGGAGCGCCTTCGTCAACCACAATCCGCTGGCATGGAAGGAGAGCACGCTTGCCGTCGCCACCGAGGTGACAGCCGGCGCCACGCTCACCGCCACCCTCGTGAACAAGAGCGGACAGCAGCAGGTGTGGACAATGAGCGACCTGCCCTCGTGGCTGGAAGCCGACATAATCTACGGCGACCTGCAGCCATTGGCCGAGCAGACCATCACCTTCACCGTCAGCGAGGCAACGCCCATCGGTAAGTATGAGAAGACGGTCTATGTCGCTGGCAACGACGGCATCAAGACCCCGCTCACGCTGAACATCACCGTGACGGGCAACGTGCCCGGCTGGGCCGTCAACCCGCACGACTTCGAGACATCGATGAACCTCATCGCCGTACTCAAGAATGACGACACGCCCATGACCGACCCCGACGACCTGATGGCCGCCTTCGTGGGCGAGGAGTGCCGAGGCGTAGCCCATCCTGAGTACAACGAGCGCTACGGCAACTACTACGTCACGATGGATATCTACGGTGCGAGCGCTGAGAGCGGACAGGAGGTGACCTTCCGCGCCTACGATGCCTCGACGGGGACCGTCTATCCAGTGGTGACGCTGGAGAGTAACGAGGCGTTCACTTTCATTCCGCTCACCCTGATGGGAACCTACGCCGAGCCGAACGTGTTCATCATCCGCAACCTGATAGAGCAGGAGTTGGAACTGAAGGCCGGATGGAACTGGGTGTCGTTCAACGTCGCAGCCGAGGATATGACTGTGCCTGCCATCTTCGAGAAGATAGCCGACGATGTGATTGTCGTGAAGGGCCAGATGTCCTCTCTGACTCCTGAGGAAGGCGAGTGGGACGGAAACCTGAATGGCAGTCTGACGAACACCGAGATGTACGCTGTGAAGATGGCGACCGACCGCATACTACGTATCGTTGGTACCAGCGTCAACACGCCTGTGCCTGTCTATGCAGGATGGAACTGGTTAGGCTACTATGGCCGCCAGGTGTCTTCGCTCGGCGATGCCCTCGCATACATGCAGAAAGACAATGGCGACATACTGAAAGCACAGCGCGGTGTGGCCTACTGGGATGTCAATTCGTGGAGCGGCTCGCTGATGATGATGGAACCAGGTTTGGGCTATCAGTTCAAGAGCAGTAATGATAAACAAACTTTCAGCTATCCCTCTGCTGCCACAGCCGGCGCACGTCAATTGACGCCGGGGGCTGCCCCAGCAATGGAGAATGGCCGATCGTCCATATTCTCACCTGTCAACTTCCGCAACTATCCCGACAACGCCATCATGGCCGTGAAGGTAGTGGCTGACAGCAAGACGCTGGCCGGCGTTGAGGTGGCCGCCTTTGCTGGTGACGAGTGCCGCACGGCAGCCTTCACCAACGATGAGGGCATCGCTTTCCTCACCATCCCCGGCGACGAGACTTGCGAGCTGACCTTCCAGGTAGCTGTCGATGGCGAGGTGGTGGTGGCACCGCTCACGCTTACCTACGAGACTGATGCCATCTATGGCACGCCCAAGCACCCTGTGCTGATGAACCTCGGTGCCGCTACCGGTATCCGCGAGATGCTCTATGGCAATGGAATGGAGTCCATCTATGACCTCAGCGGACGCAAGATTCAGCTTGACGGCCAAACCCGCAAGTTGCAGAAGGGCGTTTACATTATTAATGGACAAAAGCAAACTGTGAAATGAGACTGATGAACAGATTCTATAGCCTGCTGGCGCTCCTCCTTGTGGGGAGTGCCAGCCTTCAGGCACAGAGTGACCCCTTCCCTGAATTTAATTTCCGACTGTATCAGTCGAGCATAGAAATAACAGCCAAGGTCGTACAAAATGGCAAAGTGGTCGAAGACGCTCTTGTTGCAGCCTTTTGTGGGGACGAAATACGTGGGAAGGATCATGTCGGGTCTGGAACTAGACCTGATATGATTTTCTTGTATGTATATGGAGATATAAAATTTAAAACTCAGAATATATACTTCAAGGTATATACTGGAGGAAAAATATTTACTTATAATCCCAATCCAGCTCTTGATTGGGAAGTCTATGCCAAGCAAAGCAATCAAAAACTGGGTTCAGTTTCCAACCCCTACATCATCGACATCACCCCCGTCAGCCTGGCCAATGATGCCGACAACACGGCGACGCTGGCGGCGTGGAAGGACCAGACCTGCGACATCATGCTCACCGGGCGCACGCTCTACAAGGATGGCTCGTGGAACACCATCTGTTTGCCGTTCACGCTCACTGCCGCCGAGGTGAACGAGCACCTGGGGAATCCCACAGGGCTGATGACGCTCAGCTCGTCGAGCTTCGATGACACGTCGGGCACACTGACACTGAACTTCAGCAATGAGCTGGCCAACGGCATCACCGCCGGCAAGCCCTACATCATCAAGTGGGCGAAAGCAGAGGGCACAGAGGACGCAGAAATCAACAATCCTGTCTTCACGGGTGTCACCATCAGCGAGGCAAATGTTCCTGCCACGAGCTCCTGCACAGACTTCATCGGCATCACCTCACCCAAGACGCTGGCCAAAAACGACCGCACCAAGCTTTACCTGAGCGACGGCAACACGCTCTACTGGCCCAGCGACGACGTCACCGTAGGCTCGTGCCGCGCCTACTTCCAGCTGAACGGAGAGCTGAAAGCGGGTGAAAAGACCACCGAGGCCCGCGAGTTTGTGCTGAACTTCAGGGGCGGCGACGTGGCTCTGGATGATGCGGTCGGCGACGTGAACAGCGACGGCAACATAACACCTGCCGACGCCATCATGATATTGTACTATTACTTCAACGTCGAGCAGACGGGCTTCAACAAGGCAGTTGCCGACGTGAACGGTGACAACGACATTACGCCCGCCGATGCCATCGAGGTCCTCTATATGTACTTTGGGGCTGGCAACAGCAACAAGGTTGCCCGATCTGCCCGCCCGACAACGGGGGACGTGAAAGACCCAGACTAGGATTTACTTCTACAATGACGGCAACACGCTCTCACTGAATTACAAGCACTAACTTTTCAATGGAAATCAGCATGTTCATTCAGGAACATCTGATAACTCAACTTTGTGAAGTATGAAAACGACCACAAATTGCAGGCACACCTGGTGAGCGATGTGGCAAAGTTGGCCAGTTGCTCGCGTTTTCCCTTCCTGGCAAGACCTGTCAATTTGAAGGCGTACTTGTCATTAAAGTAGGTGTTGACAAGGAAAGTCTTGCCCACTCGCCTGCGTCCATATACGACAACGAACTCCGCTTCTTTGGATGAAGCGATTGCATCCAATTGTTTAATTTCGGCTTCACGCCCAATCAAAATGTCTTGTACCTGTTCCATGCCAAATGCCTTTTGGATGCTGCAAAGGTAACAAGAATTATTGGATTGAAAAAGAAATACTGCAAACTTTCACGCCAAAAGTCTATCTTTTACATTGGATTTGGAGGTAAAGTCTGCAAAACTGCCCCCAAAAGTGCTATAGGATGACAGCTGCAGAAGAGGGGCTTGGGCAATTTGCGAGGGAGATTCTGAATCATTAAATGTTGAGAATTATATAGAAACTACAGTATATCACAATGAGGATGCGGAGCCTTCTTGTATATATATAAGATAAACCAATGTCTTAAAATGCCAACAGATAAGGCAAGATACTGCACCTTGCTTTAAAATGTTCCATCAATGTTCCTGTAAAATTTGATGTGTTGAAAATGAGAAGTCACTGTAAGCACCTGGTTTACATTGACTTGCTTTTAAGAGTGCCCGATGGGATCCGTTCATCTTCGGGTCGCACAGGGGGGGGGGAGGGTTGCCATGTTCCACTCCCCGGCATGCTTCTGCAGGATCAACAGGATCAACAGGATCAATTTCTTCGGATACATCTTCACCGTCATCAACAGAACCGCATTAAGGCGATGCGATACAGACATCAGGGAATACAGGGCATTGCAGTCCGACAAATGGAAGGCAGCATAAATCTGCAAGCCGTAAGAGTGGATGCGCTTATCCTTTTCAAAGACAAATCAGTTGTTCCCTATGCTTGCTTTCCTATACGCACGAGTTCATGTCTTTTGCTGATTCTTGCATCCAGAGTATCTGCGAACCATCGAGTCTTTCTTCCTTCAGCAGCATTTTTGGGGATTTTGCTGCCAATTTGTTTTCAATTCGCGATTTATTTCGTATTTTTGCGGATGGAAGAAGACACGAAATCCTAGTAGTATGAAAAAGATGTCACTATCCATCCTCGCCATCATGGCGATTCTTCTTACCGCCTCGTGCAGCCGAGGGGTGAGGATGTCCAGGGAGTTGGCTGCCATAGACAGCCTGGTGGATGCCAACCCTGATTCTGCGCTGGTGCTGCTGGGCAGGATGGATGCAGGGAAGGAGAACACTTCCTTCCGCATGTACTTGGAGCTGCTGCGAGGAAAGGCGATGAACAAGGCATACGTCAAATTCACCTCGGACAGTGCGATGCTGGAGGTGGCCCGCTACTTCGACCGCCATGGTGATGCCAACCAGCGCATGCTCGCCCACTACATGCTTGGGTGCGCCTATCGTGACATGGGCAATGACCCACGGGCGCTGGAGTGCTATCAGGATGCCGCCGACATAGCCGACACCACCTCAGCTGATTGCGACCTCTCCACTCTGATGCGTGTGCATGGGCAGATGAACGAACTCTTCATGCGTTTGCGGATGGAGAAAGATGCCCTCCGTGAAAGCGAAATTGCGCAACGCTTGTGCTGGCAAATGGGTGACACCCTCTCAGCCCTTATTTTTGAGGAAGCGATTTGCAACCACTTGTACAATACCAAACAATATGAGGCTTGCATCCAAAAGGCCTTGCATCTGCACCAACAATATACGGAACATGGTTTCCTAGATGAAGCAGATGCCGTATATGTCTTTTGTGTAAAATCCTATCTTGAATTGCAAGATTACGAGAAGGCTAAGCTCTATCTAGACCGCTTTGCGAAATGCCGCTATTTCCTAACCGACCCAAGAAAGATAAAGGGTGGTAAAGGCATCTTATATATTTATAAGGCTCAATACCACTTAAGGGTTCAAAACGCAGACTCTGCTGCCCACTATTTCCAAATGGCGCTACCTTACGCGCACCTGAACAACAATGCCTTACTTGCTTACCGTGGACTTTTTGAGTCGTATAGTATGTTACATCAGGCAGACTCTGCCCTAAAGTACATAAATCTCTATTCCGAACAAAAAGAGAGAACCTATCATAAGGGAAATGCCGAGACGGCCCTCCAGATGGAAAACCTCTACAACTACAGTAGCGAGCAGAAGATGGCTGAGCAACAAAAGCAGAAGGCCGCCCGATGGAAAAAAAGAGCCCTTATCCTCGCATTGATAGTCTCGCTCCTCTGCTCTCTACTCTTCCTTTCACGCTACCGCAATGAACGTCGCAGGAGACGCATCAGTGATTTACAGTTACAACTTCTATATCTCCAAGATGAGATGCAGGGAGAGAAAGACCTTATGCAAGATCTTCTTCTGGAGAAACAAAAGATGGAGACAACGTTTTCTGATAAAGAAGATAAAGCAAACAAATCCCTTGAAGAGAAAGAACAACTCATTGAAAGGCAGAGACATAAAATTGTGGAATTGAATGAGAAATTAGTGGACCTGCACAAAACAATTGACATCTTACAAGGTAAGAAAACCAACTCAGCCTCACTTCTGCAATCTCCCATTGTTCAGAAAGTCTTTGCCACGGTGGCTAATCCTACAAATAAACTGACAGAGTCAGACTGGCAAGAACTTGCCGAAAGAGTAGAGAAATACGTGCCTACATTCCGACACGAGATGAACAAGAGAAAAACACTTTCGGAAGACGAATACCGGCTCTGTCTCCTAACATTGATTAACGTTCCTCCTTCATCTGCCAACGAATTGTTGGATAGGGACAGCACGTTTGCCACCAATACACGTAAACGTCTGCACAAAAAAATCTTTGGTGTGGAGGGCTCAAGTACTGATTTTGATCGCCGTCTGCGACAAATGCTCTGATTCCTTCCCATCTGTCAATTCTTGTCAATTTCTGACAAGGTAACGTTATAATAGCTTATTAATCATTATATTATACCTGATGTTCCTAACGCCAACAGAGACAGGACAGTGGCATTTTGTCAATTCTTGTCAATTTTTAGCGCTATTTTTATTTGCTGACACCTTCAAATCGTCTTATCTTTGCCAAAAATCATTTTTTATAATATAAACAAAAACAAAGATGAAAAAAAACATTTATTATCTTGCTTATGGGACTGACATTTTTCATAAGTGCAAATGCGGAACTAGAAATTGACACACTGCATTTTCAGATTATCTACGATGGTCCTGGCGACAACGATAACGACGGAAATGGAATTCCACGTACTCCTGTAGTGCCACCTTCGGCAGCAATCGACGGCCATACCTTATCTATGACCTGAGCGGCAAGCAGGTGAAGAGCATTCCCGTCAGTGAGCGAGGTAAGACAGACATCACCGTCTATGCCAGCGACCTCACCGCAGGCATGTACATTTACAACCTGGTAGTGGACGGACAGGTGAAAGTGACACGCAGGATGATGGTAACAGTATAAAAAATGCAGCCATGAAACGAATATTCTTTTTATCACTTCTATTTTTTATAGGTAGAGTGATTGTCTACGCTGGCAACAATCCCTTCATTCTTAGCACTGCCAATTCGTGCGCATATAGTATTAATCAGATGTTTTCTGACGTTGACAGCATTGTTTCTTTCTTTGATGAGGAAACCAGCCATGTATGTTACTGAAGTATCTGAGACCGAGGCCACTACTGCAAATATCACAACAGGTGTGATTCCTGCCAACACTCCTGTCATCCTGAAGGGCGATGAAGGAACGTATTATTTACCAATTCTCTATAACAATGATGCCACACTCGGTGATGTAAAAAACCTACTCCAGGGATGTTTGGATGATACCTATGTCTCAGATCTCCCCACCAAAGAGCAGGTGTGGACGCTGCAGGTGATTGAAGGGAATGTGCAGTTTGCCAGATTCAAATACAGAATAGGGGGAATCTGCAATTTTCAAATCAGCATACAACTAAAATGCAAGGAAAGGACGAACACGATAACCGCTCCCTTTTCCATTATAGATTATATAGAATCCCGGGGGGTTACCCAAACGTTCACCATAGATAGACATACTAGCGCCCCATTCCTGAAACTGATTTTCAACCTCAGTACTAGACCAGTAATGCATGATTTGATCATCGCTCACCATAGGGTCGTAGGCAGAAGCGCCAGCCTTAGCCATTGCATTCTGCCAATTGGTGACACAAACAAGATCGCTATCATACTTTGATCTATATCTGAGAACATTCACGGTGAGCCCACCTAGAGCAAGCTGCAATCGCACCCACTGCTGGATGGTGGGCAAAAACCAACCTGTAGTACCTGTTGCAGGAGCTGGTAAACCTGTATAATTCTTGGCTGCAGCTGCTGCTCGAAATTGGTATTCGGTTTGGGTAGAGTTTTTTTCAATCATCAATTTCGTGTAATAATAGCCGCTCACATACTCACTACGCGTCAAGCATGCAACATCAGTATACGAACCTGAATTTCGTATTCTTTCATCTTTAGAACTAGTAAGATATCCCTTATTCCTTCCTTGCGTAGACCATGCAGCTCCACTTGAAGCATCCTTCAGACACATCACAAGGCCATGACCCACGAACGTAGTATTGTCTTCGAGAACGGTACCATTCTCCGTATAATTGTCGGTACCCAGATAGCCTATCACTCCGATGGCCGTCTTGCCTGTTTGTAGCGTGGTGCTATAGGTACCGTCGCTATAGTACAGGTCGCCCAAAGCGGGGCAAGCCAGCGTGGTCTGATAATATTTGCCGGCTACGATGGTTGCCTTGCCGCTCTTGCTGATAATCTTGTTGTCGGCAGTTGTGGCTGAGAACTTGTAGAATTTTTCGCTTGCTGACTCCTGCGCTACATAGACTTCACTTGTAGAAGAAGCCGGAGTGACGGTGGTTATCACATTGTCGTTAACGTCCTTGATCACGAGTGGATGGGTGGCGTCGATAGCTGCCCCAAGTGTGAACTTGAAGATGGCATACTGCGCTTCGGGTTGTGTGGTGACTGCAAGGCTGGGATCGGTAACATTTATGGTTCCCGAACCCACACGTACATCAAGGTCGCCATCAAGCACTCCGTCCTGCGTGGCCAGCATATCAGCATAAGCTTTCACACCAGTATTGTCAGCCTTTGCCGCCGAGAGGGGATAGACTATCGTGCAAGCTGTACCATCTGTAGTATTATCATCTACAGTAAACTGAATGGTGGCTGTGCCCTCACCGTCTACATCGGTTATCGTGGCGTCAGCCACTTTTTTTTCGTTGCCAACCTCGTAGAGGATAGCGAGATGCTCATTCGTTGCCCACGTTACTGTTATCTTGCCATCATTATTGTCAGCCACAGCGCGGGTGTCACTTTCGTTGGTCTTGGGGGCTAGCTGAGCGGTGATGGTAATCATGCCATCAGACTTATTAGCCTGCTGAGGGGTCATTTCGTTGACTTCATTGCTACAAGCTACGGTCATCA
>JAILFU010000122.1 GCA_024697405.1 Prevotella sp. | reverse complement strand
TTGGCAATCTGGCCGCCTGAAACCGTCAAAACCTTTCATCGAAGGCGCCAGAACACCTGCGCAGGTCCTCCGTCCTCCCCGCCTAAGGTTACGTAGGCTGTGCTACCTGCACAGCCCTATCCGCGAATCAGCTTTTTTTCTGGAGTTACCATTTGTTGTTTAAAAGCCCTTTTTAAGCTGCTGCCTCAGAAGAAATACTCTTTTTTCTTGGTGTTTCTATTGAATTTCCGTACCTTTGCAGAAACATTTTCGTCATAGCGAAAGCAATTATGAATAGTAACAGATATAGACCCAACCCCTGACCCATCCCCTTGAAGGGAGGGGAGTGCCTGCGGCTTGCTTTCCGGCGGTAGCCGCTCCCCTCCTATTTCAGGAGAGGGGTCAGGGATGGGGTCTGTAATTTAGTTATATAGAAGAAACAATCAAAAATAAATGTCAATGAGAAAAATCATTACCCTTTTTCTGGCGCTGACGGCCATCACGGCCGCTCACGCCCTACCGAAAGTCACCATTACCATCACCGGCAACCGCCTGCAGACGATTACCGGTTTCGGCGCAGCCTGCTGCTACGGCGCCATGGAACCCTTTGCCAGCGACACTCAGCCCGTGAAGCTGCTCTATGGCGACGAGTCGGCCATCGGCCTGAACATCATGCGCATGGAGATTTCGCCCAACTTCGTGGGCGACGTGAAGGTGCCCGAGTGGAACTACTGGGACACCCCTTACGACTGGAACGGCTCGCTGCCCTCTGCCAAGATTGTGAAGCAGCGCGGCGGCATCGTCTTCGGCACGCCGTGGTCGCCTCCCGGAGAATACAAGACCAACGGCACCGCCCAGGGCGGAAACTCCGACGACCAGGGCAACCAGCGCGGCAAGCTGCGCACAGACTGCTACGACAAGTTCTTCCCGTGGCTGAACCTGTTTCTGGAGTGGATGCACGACCATGGCGTCGACGTGGATGCCGTGTCCGTTCAGAACGAGCCCGACTGGTGGGTCAGCTATTCCGGCTGCCTCTATAGTCCGGAGGAGCAGCTCAATCTGGTGAAGAACTATGCCTACATGCTCGACCGTGAGAAGTATAATGGCGTGCGCCTCATCAGCGCCGAGCCTTTAGGTTTCGACCCGAACTATTCCAACATGCTGCTCAACGACCCCATTGCCCGCGACCAGGTGGACATCATCGCCGGTCACATCTACGGTCATCCGCCACTTGTCAACCTGAAGAACGCCGCCAAGCTGGCCAAGCAATATGGCAAGGAGGTGTGGATGACGGAGCACTCGGTGAGCGACAACATACAGGACCGACTGCCCAACTGGAAGGAACAGCTGGAGTTTGCCGAGGAGGTGAACGAGTGCCTGCAGGCCGGTTGCACGGGCTACATCTACTGGTATATGCGCGCCCACTGGGCATTCATCAGTACCGGCGAGACGAAGTACGGCGAGGCGAACCGCACGAAGAACAAGTTGCTGCCCCGTGCCTACGTGATGTCTCACTTTGCCAAGAATGTCACCGGCTCCACCCTTCTGGAGTCCACCTGCAGCTTCGACCTCACGACCAATGCTGCCATTGAGACCTCGGCCTTCATCAAGGGCGACTCGCTGATTGTGATGGCCATCAATACCCTTGCTTCCGACAGAGACTTCATCATCAAGCTGCCTTGCAACGTCACCGACTGCGAAATGCTGCTGTCGTGGGGCAATGAGCGCGACGAGCTCTGCCAGAAATACCCCATCGAGGTGGCAGAGCCAACGAACAAGCTGACCGTTGAGCTGCCCGCAGAGTGCCTGGCTACGTATATCTTCAAGATAGCCAATGACGGCACGGGCATCAAGGAGCTGACGCACGCCGCAGCAGGTTCCAAAACCTATTACGACCTGCAGGGCCGCCGACTGACACAGCCCAAGGGACTGTGCATAGAGCAAAACGCTGACGGCTCATCCAGAAAGGTGTTCATTCAGTAAAGGCACGACAAAGGAGTCTCGGAGTTTAGGAGTTTCCGCAGCTGAAGCCGCTGGAGTGTGGACAATAGTTCTTGCATGAGGCTTTTGCTTGTGAGCATGTCAAGACCATCGTCCAAGCGCCCAGACTTCTGGACTCCAAATAACAAGCAAGCTTGAGAAAGACTAATATTAACAACTGATGTCTAGGTCATCA
>JAILFU010000115.1 GCA_024697405.1 Prevotella sp. | reverse complement strand
TCTCTAATATCCTCAACGAATCTCTTATCGTTTGTTCTTCTCGGCGAAAAAAGTTAGAGACCCCACCCCTACCCCTCCCCTTGAAGGGAGGGGAGTGCCATCCGGCTTGCTCTCCGGCGGCATGCAGAAAAGTAATTCCTGAGTCAACTGCTATATTGTTGCCTTTAGGTTTGCGCTTCATCGGGCAGGTAATGGGGACAGGGAATCCATACCCAGAAAGTGGAGCCACGGCCTTCGCCGTCGCTGATGACACCGATGCGGCCACCGCATCGTTCGGCAATAGACTTGCTGATATTCAGTCCTAATCCTGTGCCCTGGACGAACTCATTGAGCTTGACAAAACGCTCGAAGACGGATGCCTGTTTCTCCTTGGGAATGCCGGCTCCTGTGTCTTCACAGCAGATGAACAGTCCCTCTTCTTGGGGGAGTGATGGGGGGAGAGTAGTGAGTGAAGAAGGCGTTGCACAGTACCCCACCTTGATATATCCCTGGTGGGTGTACTTGATGGCATTGGTGACGAAGTTGGTGATGACCTGCTGTATGCGCCCCTTGTCGAGGCGGGTGTTGAACGTGGTGTAGGGGTTGTCTTTGATGAAAGTGACGTTGGATGTCTGTACGCGTTGTTCCAGCGTCTGGCAGATGTCGTCGAAAGCCTGTGCGAAGTCTACGTCTGCTGGTTCGATAGCCATCGGCCGTGAATCGATGTCCGAGGCTTCAAGAATGTCGCTGGTGAGCCTGAGCAGCATGTCGCAGTTGCTTCGGATGATCCTCATGAGTTCTTTTTTCTCGTCGGAATTGTCGATCATGGGCAGGAGGTCTGAGAATCCGACAATGGCGTTGAGCGGTGTGCGTATCTCGTGGGTCATGTTTGCCAGGAAGGTGGCTTTTTGCCGTCCGGAGTCCTCAGCGCGTGCCGTCTCTATACGCAGTTTCTCCTGTGCCTGCATCAGGTCGGTGATGTTTCGTGCCAGTCCGAAGTACTTGATGAGATGGCCGTCCTTGTCGGTGATGGGTATGCCCGAGACGGCATACCACGATGCCTCGTTGTCGAACAGCGTGTGGTCGAAAGGAAGTATGGTGTTGTAGGGCTTTCCCTGATGCATGGCTGTCTGTATCTCTGCCTGTGCCCGCTGTCTGGCGTCGGGGCATACTGTCAGCAGATATTCCTCCATTGTTTCGCTGGTTTCTGCTTGTCCGGTGGTTCGCGACATGTTGATGACATTCTCTGCCGGCAGGTAGTTCCAGATATACATCCGGCTTTCCTTCAGCAGATAGCAGAGCTGTTCTTCGTAGCGTCTCACTCCTTCGTTGACGTTTTGCAGCTGCCTGTCGTATTCACGCTGTTTGAGATACATGTTTCGCTCGGCGGTGATGTCGCGGCTGGTGGCGATGTAGTAGACCAGTTCACCGTTTTCGTCTATCACCGGATGGACGCGGAATTCTATGTATTTGTCTATGCCCAGCTGTGGCTCCTCAAAATGCTGGCAGACGTGTATCACCTCTAGTGAGCCAGGCATAAGGATACCTGTGAGATTGGGGAAGTTGAAGAGTAAGATTCCCCGGAAGTACTCTTCATTTTCCTCTCCTAAGAGTTCCGTCATTTTCCTGTTGCAATCGAGCAGGACGCCGTTGGCATCGTAGAAAGACATGGCGACAAGGTTGGTGTCGAATATCTTCTTGTACTTGCTGGCGGCAGTTTTGACGCGCCGCTCCTCGTTGATCTCTCCGGTGATGTCCTTCGTAGTCAGGAGGACAAATTTCGGCTTTTTGGCCGTTGGGTCTGTTTCGACGATGGCATTGCCGTAGAAAACCTTCCAGACGGGCTTTTCCAATGTGCCTTGGTTGAAGCTGAAGTTCATGTCGAAGTGGTTGATGACGCCGGTGACCAGCTGAGTGTTGAGGCTGTGCAGCTGCTTTGCCTCTTCGGGCAGCATGCGCTGGAGGAATTCTTCGGGCTTCATTTCGCCCTGCGGGAGCATGTCGCCATACTTGTTGCGGAGCTGACTTTTCTGTAAGTCCCATTCCACTACATAGTATTCGCCCATGTTGAGCACTTGGTCCATCATCCGTCCCAGGTCGGAGCTTTCTCTCACATTGATGCCCACTCTCCTTCGGACGAGGCGTATAAGCAGAAATACGATGACGGCAGCCAGTAGCAGTCCTGCGAGAATGAAGAGTACTACAGGCGACGTGTCATGGTGCTCACGTTCCGGGCGGAACCAGCGGTCGTAGACCGTCTGCAGTTCCCCTGCCTGCTCCAGCCGTGTATACTGGTCGTCGATGATGTCTACCAGCTCTTTGTCGTAGCCGATGATTCTCAGCTCGCCGGCAGGGATGTCAATCTCGTCGAGGACAATGCTGTCGAGTCCTAGTTCCTGTATTTTGTGTCGGAGGGGTATTTCTCCCCAGATGTAGTATTTGTATATGCCTTGCCTGACGCCCGCCAGTCCCTCTTTCGGCGAGTGGTATTCTGTGGCAAACGGCACAGTGCCCATGCCAGCAAGAGCCAGGGCCGCATAGTCGTCCTCCTTGAGCTGCAGCGTGTCGTTTGCCTTCAGGTCGCTGAGCCAGTGGAGCGGCTCTGTGCCGGTGCGCCGTGCCACCTTCAGGTTGTAGTAGTTGATGTACTTGTGGGTAGACACGTAGGGCTGGTCCTTGAAGAAGTAATAGAGGGCGTGTATGAGGTCGGCTTCCCGTCGTTTGAACATTTCTGTGGCCACATGCCATTCCTGCATGACGAACTTGTGGGGGATGCCAAGCTGGTCGAGGATCATGTTGAGCACGTCGACATTGTATCCGGCCGGCTGTCCTTCAGCATTGGTGTACTCGAAGGGTCGGAAATCCCAGTCGCTGACAATGACCAACGGATGCTCCTCGGTATAATTGAAGGAGTAAAAAGGTAAAGAGGTGAAAAGGCCAAAGAGCAAAGCAACAAGCCTTCTCCCGTTTCTGAATATACGTCGTGTCATGCTGTCCTGTCGTTTTTATCTTTCCTGCGGTGGCAGATTATTCACTTTTCTCTTTACATGGTATGATGATCCAGAAGATGGTGCCTTTTCCTTCCTCTGACTTCAGATGTATCCTTCCTCCCATCAGCTTGACAACCTGCTGGCAGATGGAAAGTCCCATTCCGCTGCTGCCGCTGTTGGTGGTGACAAATCGCTCGAAGATTTTCTCCTGCTGGTCGGCCGGTATGCCGCATCCTGTGTCTTGAATAGCCACTGTGAGGTCTTCGCCGTTATAGTCGAAATGTGCCCGGACGTAGCCCGATGTGGTATGTTGTACGGCATTGGCGATGACCTGGTCGATGGCGATGCTCAGGTTCGACAGGTCGATGTCGAGCATGAGTTGATCGTAGGGTGTTTCCACGATATATTCCACGCCGGGCTGCTGTCCGCTTGCCCATGCTGCCTTGCAGCACTCTTCGAAGAAGGCGGCAAAGTCGACCGTAGTGGTCTTCGACTCTATCATGCCGGCCTCCAGTCGTGAGAGCAGCAGGATGTTGTTGACCAGGTTAAGCAGGTTGCGCGAATGCTTCTTGATATTCTCAATGTAGCGTTGTCCGTCGCTGCCGTCCTGGTTTTTCTCTACGAGGTCTACGAGGTTCACCACGGCATTGAGCGGTGTGCGTATTTCGTTGCACATGTTGTGCAGGAAGGCGTTCTTCACCATCTCCACCTCCTGAGCCTTCCTGGTCTCTTTGGCCAGTAGCTCCTCGGTGGCCTTGATGTCGCTGATGTCGCGGCACATGCCGAAGTATTCGTTGATGTGGCCTTCCGCGTCCTTGACGGGTACGAAGGAGAATGCCAGATAGATAGGATGCCCTTCATTGCGGAGTGTGGACTTGACGACGGCCTTGACGGGCAGCCCGGTGAGGTTGTCCATGTTGTTCATGATGCGCTGTGCGGTCTTCTTCGATTCCTCGGCAGCCAGCGTCAGCAGGCGTGTCTGTGTCAGCCTGTGCTGCACGTGCTCCGTATCGCTGTAGATGGTCAGCGTATGTGTGTCGGGTGAATAGTTGACCACTCTCACTCCGCCGTTCTTCATCACGTAGTCCATGTTCCGGATGTAGTCCTGCAGCTCGTTGGTGGCCTCCTGCAGCCTGGCAGTGTTTTTCAGCAGCTGTGAGTAGGACTTGGCAGTGTCGGTGACGTCTCGCCCTGAGCCGAAGATGCCGAGAAGCCGCCCGTCATCGTCGCGGATGGGCACCAGCTGCAGCTCGTAGTACAGCTCTTTGCGCCGCAGGAACCGGTTCAGTACACGTTTGTCGTTGGGCGACCTGTAAATCTGCGTCAGGTAGGTATAGTCCAGGTCATCGAGTGAGAGGTCGGGCTCTCCCAACACACTCTGCACTGGTATGTGTGCGTCGATGACCCGTTGCACGTCGCCTCCTATTCCTTTGACAGCCTTTTCGTTCAGACCGTCTATGAAGCCGTGCTCGTCGTAGGAGACGGTGTCGATGATGGCCGAGCTGAAGATATGCTGGTAGCGCAGCATGGTGTCCTTTTGCTGTTGTTGCCGTTGCCGGGCGGCGGTGATGTCGGTGCTGGCCCCTATCATTACCGTTGGGCGGTTGCTCTTGTCGCGTTTCATCACCGAGATGTCGATGGAGTAGATGTGTACCTCCGTGTTGCCGCTCCTGAGCACATGCAGTTCTATCGTTTCCCGTTCCTTCTTCCCTTCGGCCATCTCGTCGAGCAGTTTAATCAGCCGGTCGAAGTCTTCGGGCGCCACAAAGCTCTGAATGATATTCGCCGACAGGGGGAATGTAGACTTCTTGCCTTCCGGGTCGATGCTGGTGAACGACCGCTTCCTGACGTCGAAGAGCCAGATGCGCACCTTGCTTGTCTGGAGGATGAGCGACAGGCGGTTGTTGGAGTGTTTCACTGCCGTCGTCATCTTTTGCTCATAGTGACGGTAGCTGACGTAATAGATGAGGAACAGGACGATGACCACCGCCAGTGCAGCGACCACCGACCACACCCACGACGGTATGCCCGAGTCCTTGCGCTCGGGATAGAGCCACTTGTTCTGCAGGGGTTGCAGCCGTCCTGTGGAGTTCAGCATGGCAAAGACGCTGTCTATCTGCTTCAGCAACTGCTCGTTGTTCGAGAGGAATTTGTACTCCCCGTGAGGAATGTTGACAGGCGTTATCACCAGGTCGTCGTAGCCGAACTTGAGCAGCAGCCATTTCAGCGACAGTGTGTTCCACAGTATCTGGCTCCCCTTGTGGCTGTGCACATACTGAAGCGCCTCCTGCATGTCGTTGTAGGGGATGGCATTCTTTTCCCATCCTCTGTCCATCATCAGGTGATGGCTGAAGCTGTTGTTGTGGACGATGACCTGCTGTGTGGCCAGGTCGCCGATGGTCTTCACGGCCGGCGGCTCGTCTTTGTGGTGGAGGATGCTGGCGGTGAATATCTGTATGACGTTCTTGCTGAACTGTGCATATTCATCATGGTAGTGAGCACCCATGGTGCACATCAGGTCGGCCCGTCCGGCCTTCAGGTCGGCCAGGGCTTCCGTCTTGGGTTTCAGCTTGATTCTGTAGGGGATGTTCAGCTCATTTAAGATGAGTTTCAGCAGGTCTATGTTGTAGCCCACAGGCTCGCCGTTGTCGTTCAGGAAGGAGTAGGGCCACAGGTCCCAGGCCCCCTCATAGACTAGCGGATGCTCTTTGGTGAATGCGTTCCTGATGCTGTCGCTTGCCGCAGACGCAGTCGTCCAGAGCATGGTCAGCACTGCCGCGAGCGTCATACGATGTAGTAATCTAGTCATAGGTTTTCTGTTTTTCGGAAAAGCCTGATAGCGAGTCAGTTTTTACGATAGCCCCTCTATCTCTCCGTTCACGATGGTGATGCGCTCGGCCTGCGGACTTCTCGGCAGCCCCGGCATGCGGAGCATGTCGCCGGCTATGGCCACTATCATCTCGCTGCCGCAGTTCAGGATGACGTCACGGATGCGGATGGTGAAGCCCTCCGGCGAGCCGTAGCGTGTGGAGTCGGCGGAGAACGAGAACTGCGTCTTGGCGATGCATACGGGATAGTGGGCGATGGCCCCGTCCTCGTCGGTGAAGGTGGCACGCAGGTCCTCCAGCTTCTTCTTCGCCGTCTTGCTGTACTCCACGCCTGCCGCGCCATAGATGCCCTTGCAAACCTTTTCTATCTTGTCCTCCAGGCAGTCGGCCTCCTTGTAGGTGAAGCGGATGGGCAGCGGCTGCTGTCGCTCGATGGTGTCGATGACGGTCTGCGCCAGCTCTTCGGCACCCTCGCCGCCCCTGAGGAAGGCGTCGTTCACGGCGAAGCCCACGCCCAGGTCTACACAGTTCTTTCGCACGATGTCTATCTCCTCCTCCTGGTCGCTGTCGTGGCGGTTCAGCGTCACCACCACCGGCTGTCCGAAGCCCTGCATGTTGCGTATGTGGCGGTTCAGGTTCTTCAGTCCTTCGGTCAGTCCCTGGACGTTAGGCTCCTTGATGTGGTCGAGGCTCACGCCGCCGTGCATCTTCAGGCCCTGCGTGGTGGCCACGATGACCACCAGCCGTGGCCGCAGCCCCGTCTTGCGGCACTTGATGTCGAAGAACTTCTCCGCGCCGAGGTCGGCTCCGAAGCCCGCCTCGGTCACCACGTAGTCGCTGAATGTCATGGCCATTTTCGTGGCCACCACGCTCGAGCAGCCGTGGGCAATGTTGGCAAACGGCCCTCCGTGGATGTAGGCCGGCGTCTGCTCCGTGGTCTGCACCAGGTTGGGGTTCAGTGCATCGCGCAGCAGCACGGTGATGGCTCCTGCCACGCCGAGGTCTTTCACCTTGAAGAGTCGGCCGTCGGCCGTGGTGCCCAGCACGATGTTCTCTATGCGCCGCTGCAGATCCTCCTCGCTGGTGGCCAGACAGAGTATGGCCATCAGCTCCGAGGCCGGGGTGATGTCGAAGCCCGTCTCTGCCACCACGCCGTCGCCCCTCAGCCCTGTCACCACGTTGCGCAGCGCCCGGTCGTTCACGTCGAGCACCCGTTTCCAGAATATCTCGCGCAGCGAGAAGCCCTCCTTTCGGTGCTGGTAGAGGTAGTTGTCGAGCAGCGCGCTGATGGTGTTGTGGGCCGACGTCACGGCGTGGAAGTCGCCCGTGAAGTGCAGGTTAATCTTCTCCATCGGCAGCACCTGGGCATAGCCGCCGCCTGCCGCGCCGCCCTTCATGCCGAAGCAGGGTCCCAGCGACGGCTCGCGCAGCGCCACCGCCGCGTTCTTCCCCAGCCTGTTCAGCCCCAGTGCCAGGCCTATGCTGACCGTCGTCTTGCCGATGCCGGCCTTCGTCGGGCTGATGGCCGTCACCAGTATCAGCCGGCTTTGCCTCACCTTCTCTTCGTCGATGAGGCCGATGGGCACCTTCGCCATGTAGCGTCCGTATGGCTCTATCTTCTCGGGGGCTATCCCCAGCGCTGCTGCAATGTCGCCGATGGGCTTCAGCTTGCATTCCCGTGCTATTTGTATGTCTGTCTTCATGTCAGGAAAAAGTTTTCAGCGTACAAAGGTACAAAAAATTTCCCTGAAATCATAAAAAAACGAAAAAGAATCATCGTTTCTGCTCGTAATCATGATATAATGAGTACCTTTGCACAACATTTTGCGCCCCCGTGCGCACTTTTATTTATTTTTTAGATGTTTTTTTAATCAAGATGAACGTAATTACAAAGACCCTTCAACTGGCCGATGGAAGGACCATCACCATTGAAACCGGGAAAGTGGCAAAGCAGGCCGACGGCAGCGTTGTGCTCCGTATGAACAACACTGTGCTCCTGGCCACCGTATGTGCCGCAAAAGATGCAGTTCCCGGAACCGATTTCATGCCCCTGCAGGTAGACTACCGCGAGCAGTACAGTGCTGCCGGACGATTCCCCGGAGGATTCACCAAGCGCGAGGGCAAGCCCGGCGACAACGAGATTCTCACCAGTCGCCTTGTCGACCGCGTACTCCGCCCCCTGTTCCCCGGCAACTATCATGCCGAAGTCTTCGTCAATGTCATGCTTCTCTCGGCCGACGGTGTCGACCAGCCCGATGCGCTGGCTGGCTTTGCCGCTTCTGCCGCGCTGGCATGTTCCGATATCCCCTTCGAGTGCCCCATCTCCGAAGTGCGCGTGGCTCGCATCAACGGCGAGTACGTCATCGACCCCACCTTTGAGCAGATGAAGCAGGCCGACATGGACATCATGGTCGGTGCCTCTGCCGAGAACATCATGATGGTCGAGGGCGAGATGAAGGAAGTCAGCGAGCACGACCTCCTCGGCGCCCTGAAGGCCGCCATGGAGGCCATCAAGCCCATGTGTCTCCTCCAGACTGAGCTGAGCAAGGAGTTGGGCAAGGACGTGAAGCGCGAGTACTGCCATGAGGTCAACGACGAGGAGCTGCGTCAGCGCATGAACAAGGAGCTCTACCAGCCCGCCTACGACATCACCCGTCAGGCCCTCGACAAGCAGGCCCGCGCCGAGGCTTTCGAGAAGCTGCTCGACGATTTCAAGGAGAAGTTCTTCGCCGAACGGGCCGCTGCCCGCCTCTCCTCCTCCGAGGCGTCAGCCGACGGAGCCCCCTCCGGCGCTGAAGCTGAGGCCATCTCCGACGACGAATACGCCGCCATGATGGACCGCTACTACCACGACGTGGAGCGCGACGCCATGCGCCGCTGCATCCTCGACGAGGGCATACGCCTCGACGGTCGCAAGACCACCGACATCCGCCCCATCTGGTGCGAAGTGTCGCCCCTGCCCATGCCTCACGGCAGCTCCCTCTTCACCCGTGGCGAGACGCAGGCCCTCGGCACATGCACCCTCGGCACCAAGCTCGACGAGAAGCTCGTCGACGACGTCCTCGATAAGAGCTACATGCGCTTCCTCCTCCACTACAACTTCCCGCCCTTCTGCACTGGCGAGGCCAAGGCACAGCGCTCCACAGGGCGCCGCGAGATTGGCCACGGCCACCTCGCCTGGCGCGGACTGAAGGGACAGATACCCGACGACTTCCCCTACACCGTGCGTCTGGTCAGCCAGGTGCTCGAGTCGAACGGCTCCTCGTCCATGGCCACCGTCTGTGCCGGCACCCTCGCACTCATGGACGCCGGCGTGCCCATGAAGAAGCCCGTCAGCGGCATCGCCATGGGTCTCATCAAGAACCCCGGTGAGGAAAAATATGCCGTGCTCTCCGACATTCTCGGCGACGAGGACCACCTCGGCGACATGGACTTCAAGACCACCGGCACGCGCGACGGACTCACCGCCACGCAGATGGACATCAAGTGCGACGGACTCTCCTTCGACATCCTCGAGAAAGCCCTCATGCAGGCCAAGGCCGGTCGTGAGCACATCCTCAAGTGCCTCACCGACACCATTGCCGAGCCGCGTCCCGAGCTGAAGCCCCAGGTGCCCCGCATCGAGGCCTTCGACATCCCCAAGGAGTTCATCGGAGCCGTCATTGGCCCTGGCGGAAAGATTATCCAGCAGATGCAGGAAGACACCAATACCGTCATCACCATCGACGAGGCCGACGGCGTGGGCCATGTTCAGGTGTCAGGACCCAACAAGGAGAGCATCGACGCCGCCGTGCGCAAGATTCGCGCCATCGTCGCCGTGCCCGAAGTGGGCGAGGTCTACGAAGGCACCGTCCGCAGCATCATGCCCTATGGATGCTTCGTCGAGATCATGCCCGGCAAGGACGGGCTGCTCCACATCAGCGAGATCGACTGGAAGCGCCTCGAGACCGTAGAGGAGGCAGGCATCAAGGAGGGCGACAAGATCACCGTCAAGCTCCTGGAGATAGACCCCAAGACCGGCAAGTATAAGCTCTCCCACCGCGTGCTCATCCCCAAGCCCGAAGGATATGTGGAGCGTGAGCGCCCCGCACGCCGCGAGCGCCCCGACCGCCCCGAGCGCCCCGAGCGTGGCGACCGGCAGGAGCGCGGTGACCGCCGGCAGCCCCGCACCGACCGTCCCGACCGTGGCGACCGACGCCAGCGGCAGGAGCCCCGCTTTGAGCGCCGACGCGAAGACGAATACCACGACCCCCAGCAGAACAAAGAGCCGAAAGACTTCAGCGACGCGCTAGACCACATGGACTTCTAGGCTCACCCGACACTGAAACGCCCCTGGTTTTTTTACCCGACGTAATGCTTCGGGGGTGTGTGCAAAATAGCGAAGCCTGCCTCCTGGGGCAGGCTTCGTCGCTTTTATGGCAACGAGCAGCCGTTTCGTGCTGAATTTGTGTGATATGCTTACGGCATCACGCGAATATGCGTGTAAATGGTTTGTTGAAATTGCTGATTACCCTGAAAACACTGGGGGGGTGAGAGATTCTATATCTAGAATACACCTTAGGCATACCTTGCACACTCGCATAAGGAGTGTGCAAAAACTTCGGCGCTACCTTCACAGGCAACCCCAAAGAATGTTCCATTATGGTAAAAAAGGGGTAATGATATAGCAGTTGACCTGAATTTGTTTTTCCGGATGGCACTCCCCTCCCCTCTTTTACCTTTGCACCCACGGAACAAGAGTGGTTTGAATGTGAAAGAAGCTTAACGTGGTACTCTTAGGTCGTATGGACATTCTCCTAGAATTGATGTAGCTGTAGCTTGATTCACTTCCTGCTCTTGACTCCTTTTGTCAAACAAACTGTAAATGTAAGAGTATGGAAAGAGAATTGTACATTGGAGTGGACGTATCAAAGAGATGGCTTGACTTGGCCTACTACGATGGTGTGAGTGTGGATTGGAAACAGGGGCATATCCGTGTGGACAACAAGGAATCCGGATTCGTCCAGATAGGCAAGTGGCTAAGGGAACTTGGTGCCGGCAAAGACAGTGTCCTGTTCTGCATGGAGTACACCGGGCTGTACTGCCAGGACCTGCGCATGTGGCTGGAGAAGGAAGGACTCGTCTATGGCATGGTCAATCCGAGGAGGATGCATCGTTTTGAGCCTGACTTGGGGGCAGGCGAGCGTGCCTTGGACCGCATCAAGACGGATGAGATGGACTCGTTCCGCATTGCCATGTACTGCGAGAAGCACTGCCGCAAGATCAGGTCGCAGCCCTCACGCCTGCCTGCCCCCGCATATTTCAAGCTCAAGCGCCTGATAGCCGAGAGGAGGCAGTATGTGGTACAGTCGGCCCTTTACAAGCAGCAGCTTCATGATGTGTGCGGCTATGACACGGACGGTTCCGTCTGCCGCAAGAAGGAGGAGCTGAAGTCGCTCATGGCGCATGTACGCCAGACCGATGCGGAGATGCTCTCCGTGATGGAGGAGGATGCAGGCATCAAGAAGAACTACGGCCTTCTACGCTCCGTAACCGGCATAGGCATTGTCGTGGCAACGGAAACCATCCTCCTGACTGAGAATTTCACGGCAATCACCAATCCTCGCAAGTATGCCTGCTATATAGGGATTGCCCCGGCCAGGAAGGAGTCCGGCGACAGCGTGCGCGGCGGAGAGCATGTCTCCAGGAAGGGATTCACGCAGGCCAAGGCCGACCTCTCGATGGCATGCCTGAAGGCCATACAGAGCGATGCCGGCATCAGGGCATACTGGCAGCGGCGCAAGACACAGGGCAAGAAGGGCGGCGTGGTGCTCAATGCCATCAAGTTCAAGATGGTACTCCGTATGTTCGCCGTGGTAAGGCGGCAGAAGCCATACGTTGAGATGGACGGATACAGGAAGGGCTGAGGAGCGGGCGGATGTGAACCACCCTCCCCTACGGGCGTTTCTGCCCCTCCCTTGATTTGGACATCCGCAAGCCCCTCATGCCGCAGGACCAAGGGGAACTGAGACCGGAGGAGGCCTTGGCTTATGCCTGCCGCCCGATTGGGCCTTCCGTTTTTTTTCACTACCTTTGCACCCGCTAATCAACGTAAAAGGAGAGAGGCAGGGCGGAGGCAGTGAACTTTCCTGTCCTTAGACAAAGCTCTTGAGCTTGACTTAGTCTCCCCCGCCCATGTGCACGGCTGCAGTACCTGTTAGAGAATTGACGTGTTTGCAGCACGCCTTTAAAAGATCTGGCTTACAACCATGCAATGTGCCTCTCCCATAACTTAAACGCCGCAAAGGTATGAATAAAAATTGGTTCATCGGCATTGATGTCTCGAAAAAAACGCTGGACGCCTCGATTTTTGTCGCTGGCGAAGTGATTAACAGGTTTCCCCACGTCCAGGTGAGGAACGAGAAGAAGGGCTTCAAGGAGCTGCTCAGATGGGCAAAGACGCAGGGCGTGGACACGAAGGACACGCTCTTCGGGCTGGAGTTCACGGGCTACTACTCCGATGCCCTGGAGCAGTTCCTTACAGGCAGGAAGCTCTGCTACGCCATGCTTCCTACTACGGTGGTGAAGCACTATCAGCGTGGTACACGCGACAAGAACGACAAGACGGACTCGGCCAAGATTGCCGACTACCTGTTCCGCTTCAACGGCACGGAGTGTATCAAGCAGCGTGTGCTGCCGTCGGAGGCCATGCAGGAACTGAAGGCCCTGAAGAGCGAGCGCAAGTTCTATGTGCAGCAGCGCGTGGCCTGCGAGAACCGCCAGAAGGTCGCCAAGTCGAAGCAGGAGCAGAAGCACCTGCAGAAGGCCATCGACCTCTTCAACGAGCAGATAGAGCTGATAGAGCAGCAGATGGCCGGCGTGGTGACATCCGACGAGGAGATCTGCCTGACGTACACGCGCCTGCTGACCATCCCAGGCATAGGTCCCGTCAATGCCGTCAACACGATAGCCAACACACAGAACTTCACGGCGTTTGAGACCGCAAGGCAATATGCGAAGTATGTGGGCGTGGCACCATCGGAGCACTCATCAGGCACAAGTGTACGATGGCGGGGCAGGCCTTCACCGCACGCTGACCTCCAGGCGAAAGCCGACTTGTCAATGGCTGCACTGCGGGCTGTTGAATTCGATTTTGAGATGTCGCAATATTACAAACGTAAACTGGGAAACAGGAAAGACGATAAAGATGTACAGAGAAAGGCCCTGAATGCCGTCAAGTTTAAGCTCATCAGGCAGATGTTCTCCGTTGCCAAACAGCACAGGAACTTTGCCGTGATGCGACAGAAGCAGGCACAGGCAGAGACACATAGCACTGAGGAGCGGGTGAACTAACGCAGGGGTGCCTCCTGCCACTGTAGGCCTCGCTCATCAGGTGGATGCGGTTCACTAATTAGAAATCAAGAATAGCACTTTTTATTAAAAGAACAAGACCGCGTCATTTTGTAACGAAAACGGAAATATATCGTCATTCGTTACAGCAAAAACTGTTGTCTCAAGCCTCAAAATGAAGAAAATGAGACCCATTAACATTTATTAAGTGCCTAATTCTAGGTTTTGTCTTAGAAATCAAGGGGAGGGGCAGGGGTGGGGTCTCTAATATCCTCA
>JAILFU010000113.1 GCA_024697405.1 Prevotella sp. | reverse complement strand
ACCGACGTCACCGACTACCTGCTGGGCGGGCGTGTCACTATGAGGGGCGGCAGGGTGGACAAGGTGCTCTTCGAGGGCGGCTACTGCCAGGCCACGCAGGCTGGTTCCTCCAGTGACAGTTTCGCGTTCTACTACTACAACCATGACCACCTTGGCAACATCCGCGAGGTGGTGGATGCCAGTGGGACGGTGCAGCAGGTGACCAACTACTATCCCTTCGGCACCCCCTACTGTGACAGCCCCAGTGCACAGTCCCCCGACCTGCAGCCCTACAAGTACAACGGCAAGGAGCTGGACCGCATGCACGGACTGGACACCTACGACTACGGCGCCCGCCAGTACGACCCCGTGCTCTGCCGGTGGGACAGGATGGACCCGCTGTCAGAGAAGTATTATGGGGTCAGCCCGTATGCGTATTGCACGGGGAATCCGGTTAACAGAATTGACCCTAACGGAGAAGAAACGGGACTTCCTGAAGAGCTCCTATTTGGATTAAGACATCCAATCATTACTATTAGAGTCGGAATTGGAGTAACTAAAGGAGCTGATAATATCAGTACAAATGCAACTCGTTTTGCCACAAGAGATGAAATACTATATGGTTCTGCAAAAAGACAAGATGACCGTGGAAGTGAAAACGGTGCCTTTAGGCATACATTATGGCAAGCGGAAATAACGTCAGAATTTGGTAGTGATATTGCGAAAGAAATTGGAGATGCCCATGAAGATGACCCCAATATAGATTTGAACCAAGTATCTTTCAACAATATAGATGAGGCAGACAAAGCTGCTGATCTGCATAATAATATAATTGGAAGGTCGATTGGAGGGAAAAACAAGGGAGCTGGGATGAAAGCGATGGCAATTTCCGTACTTAATGAATTTAATTCCAATGGATTATATGTAGCAAAAGAATCTAAGGGAGGATACAGACTTGAAAAAGTCAAACTTGATCCGAACAAATACTATCAGCTTTTAAATATATTTATACAATTAGACAACAATGGTAGATATGATTTCGAAAAAAAACAACCAAAAAGTGATTTTCTTTTTAGAATGGAAGCATTACAAAATGCTTTGCCATAGTATTTATGCGGCAATATATGCTATATTTCTTATGGTAAGTTCGATTTCTTTCTCATCATGTAACAGAGATATTGATTTAAAGATAGCAGAATGCTACCATGCCAATGATACAATAATTCATCTGTATGACTTGTATCCTGAAGAATGGGATTCTGTTTATTTCTTCGGTAATTGTTCATTAGCAGAAATAAGCAGTAGGCTTGGAATTAGTGTGTATAACTTGGGGCTGGATTTCGGTGAAAGAATTTTTTTATTGAATAAGTATAAAGAGATTGTTTATTATAAAGAATGGCTGCCTAATTATGGACAAGCCGTCAAAGGTGCACTTTTCTGTTTCAATAATGACTCTTCAATGATTGCAATTCCCCGAAAAAAAACGAAGTTCCTTATAAGAAAAAGAGATGCCAAATCCTTTTGGGTTTTTTATCAAGATGAATCAAATGAACAGATTCATGGTTCAATCAGCAATAAATAGTATCAAATTGGGCTACTTCATATTTTCTGATTGCATAGTATAGCTATCCGCCAATTTTTCTCTATCAACTACAACGACAAGAATTCATTAAAATGAAAAAACTATTATTAAGAGGACTTCTTCATTCTCATACTGTTAATGGAGAATATAATTATAATCGTCAAGAAATAGTAATGAAAAGACTTGGTTATGATTATGTTGATAGATAATATTTCACGGATTCTGTTTTTGGCATTAATAATATTGTCAAAACCATCTATGGCGTTTAACGCCAAAGACTCAGACGCCCGATAGAAGACAATGGCACTTCAATAACCAAAATAAATTATAAGGATGTTGATGAAGTTGACACGGAAAAAGGAGACTTTAAAGATGTCGGGATAACTGATTACGAATTAATTGGACATGAGCTTAAACATGCATATGATATTCAGTTCAAAATGAATGATAGAGGCAAAGATAAAAAAACTGGCATAAAAATTAGTGAGTATGAGACTGTCAATTTCGAGAACCTTATACGAGAAGAAGAAGGCAGACAATTAAGAACAAGATACACATACCCAATTCCTAAAGAACTATGGAGAAGAATAACTATCTGGAATTAGCTGTTACCTTTATCATCTGGTCTGAAATCATATTATCCTGTAATATTAAAACCCATATTTATGAAAATGATTATATGGGAAAACAAGTCACATCTCTCCCAGAAAGTCCACATTACTACGATGAAGATGAGCAGTTTTTCTTAATATTGCGAGATAGCATTTATATTACATATGGTTCTGACCTTCATTCTATGTACAAATGCTGGTTTGCAAATTATTATCCAGACTATGAATGTTTTAAAAGTACAATTGAACGTGATGGCAAGAGAGTTGGACATTCCATGAGTATTTTTAAAAAGGTGGAATATATTTTTTTTGACGAGGCGTTTCCAATTGACAAGTCCATACTTCAATACTATATAGAGAATGGTATACAACCACTAATAGATAGGTTTTGTGTTATAGAAATAAATAAGTTGAAATTCATAAGCATCTATGATATCCCATACGACAAAAGAAGGACTATTGCCTACTGTATGTGGCTAAATGGCTACTATTTCTGCTACGGAGGAATGACTGGCGAAGAATACTTCATTCGACAAAAAGAAATAAAAAAGAAAATCTAAGGTGATAATGAAAAACTCAATTTCCATATTACTATCTCCGTTCCATCTTTCCTATCCATGCCTGGCCCAGAGCTCCACGGAGAACTACGTCAGGACGGTGGCGATGCTCCGTGCCGACAGCACTTTTTCCATGAACTCGGTGCAGTACTTCGACGGCATCGGGCGTCCCACCCTCTCCGTCGCCACCACCGGCGGCAGCGGGGAGACGTCGTACGCGCTGACCACCTACGACGTCCTGGGACGGGAGGAGAGCAGGTACCTGCCCGTCGCCACGGACAATTCCATCGCCTATAAGTCGCCGGCGGCCTTCACCGCAAGCTCGTCGTCCTTCTATGGCAACGACGGGACGGCCTACACGAGGAATCACTACGACGTCCTGGACCGTGTCGTCTCCACAGAGCTGCCCGGCGCTGCCTGGCGCAGCGCCGACAGGAGGGACAGGGCGGCCTATGACACCAACGCGGCAGGCGAGGTGCTGCACTACGAGGCCCATGCCGGCGTCAACTCGCTCACCAAGCCTGAGGATGCCTCCTACGAGTACTACCCTGCGGGCTCACTCACCAAGGAGAGCCGCTGGGATGCCGACAGCAACCGCGTTGACACTTTCCGCGACCTCTACGGCAACGTCGTCCTGCAGCGTGTGGACACGCTGTGCACCTACTACGTCTACGACGAGCTGGGGCACCTGCGCTACGTGCTGTCGCCGGCCTACCAGAAGAGCGGGAAGAAAGCCCTCCACGGCTATGAGTACCGCTATGACGAGCGCGGGAGGGTGGTGAAGAAGATCCTGCCCGGCGCGGAATACATCCGCTACTGGTATGACAACGCCGACCGTGTGGTGTGCATGCAGGACGGCGTGATGAGGAGCCAGGGCAAGTACCGCTTCACCATCTACGACCCGATGGGGCGCTTTAGGTATTTGAGTCCTATTATTAACAATGTCCCTGAGGGTGAGAATCCTCGAAATAATATTGACACAAGACTAACTGTCACGGGAACATTCCCTAACAGTTGCAACACTTTTCAATTCACAATAATTGGAGTGGAACCTATAGATATTGCTATGGCAGACAGGCATATAACAAATTGACTTGTTTGATGACGAATAAACAATTAGATCATGGTTTATAATAAGAAGAAATGGTGTTGGAATATGGCTAGGGTATTGTATTTCTCTTTGCTCTTATTGTTCATGGGAGGTTGTGACGACGAAAACGATAACATAGGGCTGAAGATGGAACAGACTACAGACATGCATTCTGATTCCCCGTATTTCTACAACACCTTAAATGCTGGTGAAGAGAACTACTTCATGTTGGTGAACAGTCAAGAAGAGTTACTGGCTATATGTAAAGACGGTGTCAATCCACCTGCCATCGATTTTAACAAGTACACACTTGTGATTGGCAGGTGTTTTCATACTGATGGATATAGGGTGGACTTGAGTCATACGGTTGTGGGTCGTTCAGCCAAGGTCTATATTCAATTAAGGCGAGTCGCTGATGCCGCTTTAGCTTGGATGCTTTACTATCACTTTTGGGCATTGCGTCCCAAAATAGTATGCGATTCTGCACAGTTCATCATTGGGGCTGATAAATAGCAGTAAGTTGTATAATCTTTAAACAATAGCTTATGAAACGATTTCTCTCTTTTAAGTCGGGGCAGGGAAGCCGCTGCGTGCTGCTGTATGCGTGGCTTGCGCAACAGGTGCCGCAGGTGTTTTTGATGAAACAACCTACATACCTACACTTTTCCATATAACATACTCAATCACAATACGTTGTGCCATGTAGGTTTCTGGCGTTTTTGAATTTGAACATACATGGTCGCGTATGGGTAGGACGTTTATCTTGAAAACTGCCAGTATTTCCCAGAATACGCACGCCGTTTTGAAAAAAGGCGTGCGTATTTGCTCTAATTCTCTAGAGAATTTGGATTCCAATGGTGCATTGACGGATAGCCCGACACGCTATATCCCAGAAGGGTGTAGGTATGCACAAGAAAATGCAGGGAACATACATGGCGTAATGCGTTGTTACAGAGTATAGTATCTGCCCTTGTGTAGGTATGTAGGCTTTTTTTGAATTCAACGCCGCACCTTTGGTTCACGCGCCTTACGCGCGCGCAAGACATATTAAATCGTGTTAATTCGGCAAAATTATCGTTTTCATGCGTGCAAAGGTGCAAAATTATTTGTACCTTTGCACGCAATATTTAAAGAAAGGTAGTTTTATGGCTTCATTTATTGCAGACAAAATCGTGATGGACGGCCTGACCTTTGACGACGTCCTGCTGATTCCCGCCTATTCGGAAGTACTGCCGAAAACGGTAGAGTTGAAAACCCGCTTCTCGCGCAACATCGAGCTGAACATACCCTTTGTGACGGCCGCCATGGACACCGTCACGGAGAGCCAGATGGCCATCGCCATCGCTCGTGAGGGGGGCATCGGCGTCATCCACAAGAACATGCCCATTGAGGAGCAGGCCCGTCAGGTGGCCATTGTGAAGCGTGCCGAGAACGGCATGATCTACGACCCCGTGACCATTCCCATGGGTAGCACCGTGGCTCAGGCTCTCGACATCATGTCGGAGTACCACATCGGCGGCATTCCCGTGGTTGACGACGAGAAGCGGCTGGTGGGTATTGTCACCAACCGCGACCTGCGTTTTGAGCGCCGTCTGGACCGCCCCGTGGAGGATGTCATGACGAAGGAGAACCTCGTGACCACCCACCAGCAGACCAACCTGATGGACGCTGCCCAGATTCTGCAGGAGAACAAGATTGAGAAGCTGCCCGTGGTGGACAAGGACAACCGCCTGGTGGGTCTCATCACCTATAAGGACATCACGAAGGCGAAGGACAAGCCCATGGCCTGCAAGGACGACAAGGGTCGCCTGCGCGTGGCCGCCGGCGTGGGTGTCACTGCCGACACGCTGGAGCGCATGCAGGCACTGGTGAACGCCGGTGCCGACGCCATCGTCATCGACACGGCCCACGGTCACTCGAAGGGCGTGGTCGACAAGCTGCGCGAGGCCAAGGCTTCGTTTAAGGACATAGACATCGTGGTGGGCAACATCGCCACGGGCGAAGCCGCCCGCATGCTGGTGGACAACGGTGCCGACGCCGTGAAGGTGGGCATCGGTCCGGGCAGCATCTGCACCACCCGTGTGGTGGCCGGTGTGGGCGTGCCGCAGCTCAGTGCCGTGTATGATGTCTACCAGGCGTTGAAAGGCACGGGCGTGCCCCTGATTGCCGATGGCGGACTGCGCTATTCGGGCGACATCGTGAAGGCCCTGGCCGCCGGTGGCTCGTCGGTGATGATAGGCTCGCTGGTGGCAGGCACCGAGGAGAGTCCGGGCGAGACCATCATCTTCAACGGCCGAAAGTTCAAGAGCTACCGAGGCATGGGCTCGCTGGAGGCTATGGAGCACGGGTCGAAGGACCGCTACTTCCAGTCGGATACGAAGGACGTGAAGAAGCTGGTACCCGAAGGCATCGCCGGCCGCGTGCCCTACAAGGGAACGGTGCAGGAGGTGATCTACCAGCTTTCGGGCGGCCTGCGGTCGGGCATGGGCTACTGCGGCGCTCCCGACATCGAGGGCCTGCACGAGGCAAAGTTCACCCGCATTACCAACGCGGGCATCATGGAGAGCCACCCGCACGACATTACCATCACCAGCGAGGCACCGAACTACTCGCGTCCAAACGACTGAGGGCGCATGGGCTAAATAAAAAATAAAAAATAAAAAATATAAAACTCAGCTGGGAAATATAAACAATAAAAAACTTAGCTGAGAAAAATAAATAAATATAATAGTGGTTGATAATAATGTTCTGGCAGAGAAAACACTGAACTTTGCTGTCCGTGTGGTTAAGTGTTGTCATTATTTGCAGGAGGAAAAGAAAGACTTTGTCATATCCAATCAATTATTACGGAGTGGGACAAGCGTTGGAGCCAATGTTCATGAAGCAGTATATGCACAGAGCAAGGCAGACTTTATTAGCAAGTTAAGCATCGCTCTCAAAGAGGCAAGTGAGACGTCCTTCTGGCTAGTATTACTTTACAGAACTGATTATTTGGAAGAGAAAGTTTATGTGTCTTTGAAGTCAGACATAGATGAAATTATAAGAATAACTGTATCATCAATCAAAACAACAAGGAAGAATGAAAAATACATGGGAGATTAGGCCGACAGGTTTGTTACTGATTATTTTCTCTTTATGCTTTAGCCACGCAGTGGCGCAGACCGACCCGGTGGTCATGACGGTGAACGGCCAGCCGGTGCTACGGTCGGAGTTTGAGTATTCCTACAACAAGAACAACTCTGAGGGCGTAATCGACAAGAAGAGCGTGGAGGAGTATGTAGACCTGTTCATCAACTACAAGCTGAAGGTCTGCGCCGCCATCGATGCCCACTACGACACGCTGACCTCGTTTAAGAAGGAGTTCGCACAATACCGCGACCAGCAGGTGCTGCCCATGCTGGTGAGTGATGCCGACATGGAGGCAGAGGCTAAGAAGATCTACGACGAGACGGTGGAGCGCATCGGCTCCGACGGCCTCATCAAGACGGCGCATATCCTGTTGCGCGCCGACCAGCAGGCTCCGCAGGAGGAGTGGGACAAGGCCAAGATGCGCATCGACTCCATCTATCAGGCCCTGAAAGCAGGTGCCGACTTTGCCGACCTGGCGAAGCGCCTGTCGCAGGATCCCGGCTCTGCCCGTCAGGGCGGCGAGCTGCCCTTCGTGCAGCACGGCCAGCTGGTGAAGGAGTATGAGGATGCCGCCTTCCCGCTGCAGCCCGGCGAGATGTCGGGAGTGGTGAAGTCGCCCTACGGCTACCATATCATCCTGATGAAGGAGCGTAAGATGCTGGAACCCTTCGAGTTCCACCACGACGCCATCATGAAGTTCATGGAGCAGCGCAACCTGCGCGACCAGATTGCCCAGCAGAAGGTGGACAAGATTGTGAAGGACAGCGACGGCCGGCTCACGCAGGCCGCCTTCCTGGAGCAGAAGTCCGACGAGCTGGCACAGGGCGACATGGACCTGCGCTATCTCATCCAGGAATATCACGACGGTCTGCTGCTCTATGAAATCAGCAACAACCTCGTCTGGGACAAGGCTGCCAAGGACGAGGCCGGCCTGGCTCAGTATTTCAAGAAGCACAAGAAGAACTATGCGTGGGACGAGCCCCGCTTCAAGGGCATTGCCTACCACGTGAAGGAGCAGGGCGACGTGAAAGCCGTGCGCGACTGTGTGAAGAAGCTGGCCTTCGACAAGTGGGCCGACGCCCTGCGCACCACCTTCAATGCCGACTCTGTCATTCGCATCCGCGTGGAGAAAGGCATCTTCAAGAAGGGCGACAACGCCTTCATCGACAGCGTCGTCTTCAAGAAGGACACCACGGTGAACCACCTGAAGGACTATCCCATTGACGCACACTACGGCAAGATACTGAAGAAAGGCCCCGAAGACTATACCGACGTGCGTGGTCTGGTGGTGGCCGACTATCAGGAGCAGCTGGAGCGCGAATGGGTGGCCGAGCTGCGCCGCAGGTACACGTTCCAGGTGAACGAGGATGTGCTCAAGACAGTGAATAATCATGCGGCCTCCGGCCTAAACGATAAATGATAAGCGGCCTCCGGCCTAAATGATAAATGACAAGCGGCCTTCGGCCTAAATGATAAATGATAAATGAGAAATGATAAATGATAAATGGGAAATGGGAAATGAGAAACGGCTACGCGATGGGAAAAGTGTTCTATGACAATGGGCGATGGTTGGTGATGATATTATCGTTTGTCATCTGCCATCTGTCGTTCAGCCGCGCAGCGGCGCAAACCGACTCGCTGCAGAATATCGTCGACGAGGTGGTATGGGTGGTAGGCGACGAGGCCATCCTGAAGAGTGACATCGAGGTGACCCGCATACAGTCGTCGATGGAGGGCATACGCTGGAGTGGCGACCCCGACTGTGCCATCCCCGAGCAGATAGCCGTGCAGAAGCTTTTCCTGCATCAGGCAGTCATCGACAGTGTCGACAAGGACGTGACCGAGAACGACATTGCCGCAGAGATAGAGTCGCGCATAGAATATATGGTCGACCAGGTGGGCTCGCGCGAGAAGCTGGAAGAGTATCGTAAGCAGAGCCTCAGCCAGATACGCCAGTCCATGCACGACGAGCTGCGCGACCAGCTGCTCATCCAGCGCATGAAGCAGAAGCTGGTGCAGGACATCGCCGTCACTCCTGCAGAGGTGCGGCGCTACTTCAAGGACCTGCCCGAGGACAGCATCCCCTTTGTGCCGACGGTGGTGGAGGTGCAGATGATTACGCAGATGCCGGTGATAACCCCCGAGGAGATTAACCGCGTGAAGGAAGAGCTGCGCGAATATACCGACCGCGTGAACAAGGGCGAGACGTCGTTCTCCACGCTGGCCCGCCTCTACTCCGAAGACCCCGGCTCGCGCCGCAACGGTGGCGAGATGGACTATGTGGGGCGCGGTGTGCTCGATCCGGCCTTTGCCGCCGTGGCCTTCAACCTGACCGACCCCACGAAGGTGTCGAAGATTGTGGAGTCGGAGTTCGGCTTCCACATCATCCAGCTTGTCGACAAGCGCGGCGACAAGGTGAAGGTGCGCCATATCCTCCGCAAGCCGGTGGTCGACGAGAAGGCCATCGAAAAGTCGCTGGCGTTCCTCGACTCGGTGGTTGCCGACGTGCATGCCGGCGTGCCGCCGGAGCGTCTGAAGCCCCTTTTCACCGACAAGCCCTACACGTTTGAGGATGCTGTGTCGTTCTTCTCCGACGACAAGGACACACGCAGCAACTACGGTCTGATGGCCAATGTGAGTGAGAACGGCCAGCTGAAGTCATCGCGCTTCGAGATGCAGGAACTGCCGCCGGAGGTGGCCCGCGTGGTCGACACGCTGGAGGTGGGCCAGGTGTCGGCTCCCTTCACGATGATCAACAAGCGGGGGAAGACCGTCTGTGCCGTCGTGAAGCTGAAGAACCGGATTCCCGGCCATAAAGCCAATATCACGGAGGATTTCCAGGTGATGAAAGAATCGGTGCTGGGACAACGCCGCACCCAATACCTGCACGATTGGGTGGTGAAGAAGATCAAGAGCACATACGTGCGCCTGAACGAACAATATCACGACTGCAAATTCGAATATGAAGGATGGGTGAGGTGAAGGCGCTTCTGTGCGTAGTGTGCATGCTGGTCTCCTTTGCTGCGACGTCGTCGCAGCAGAAGAAGACCGCTCCTCCGAAGAATGACCCCACGCGCGTCTATCTGATACATGCCGACGAGCTGCTCTATGACCGCTGGGACAACAACGGCGCGCAGGTGCTGACCGGCGACGTGCAGTTTGAGCACGACGGGGCACGCCTCTACTGCGACAGCGCCAACTTCTTTGAGTCGAGCAACTCCTTCGAGGCATGGGGACATGTGCGCATGGTGCAGGGCGACACCCTCTCGCTGACCAGCGACCAGGGCTACTACGACGGCAACCAGCAGATGATGGAAGCCCGCGACAACGTGGTGCTGAAGAACCGCACCACCACGCTCTATACCGACGAGCTCTACTACGACCGTATCTGGGACCAGGGCTATTTCCAGAACGGCGGGCGCCTGGTGGACAACGGCACCACGCTGACCAGCGACTGGGGGGAATACCACACCGACTCGAAGATGGCCGTCTTCTACTACGACGTGAAGATGGTCGACAAGCAGTTCCTGCTCACCACCGACTCCCTCTATTACGACACACGGCTGAAGAAAGCCCACATCGTGGGCCCGTCGGACATCACCTCCGGCCGCAGCCACATCTATTCGGAGCTGGGCTTCTATAATACCATCACCGAAGAAGCGGAGCTGCTCAACCGCTCGCGCCTGGACAACCAGGGGCGCACGCTGGTGGGCGACAGCCTCTGGCATAACGGGAAGACGGGCATCAGCGAGGCATTTGTAAACGTCGTCTTCAAGGACTCTGTCAACAAGAGCATCCTGAAATGCGACTACGGCCACTATGAGGACAGCATTGGCTATGCCGTATGCACCGACAGGGCGCTGGCCATCGACTATTCGCAGCGCGACTCTCTCTTCGTGCATGGCGACACCATCAAGGTTTTCACCTACAACATCGACACGGATTCCGTCTTTCGCGTGCTACACGCGTATAATAAGGTTCGCGCGTACCGATATGATATACAGGCGGTGTGCGACTCGCTGGTCTATTCCTCGCTCGACTCGTGCATGACGCTCTACCACGACCCCATCACCTGGAACCTGAACCAGCAGCTGGTGGGCGACGAGATACAGGTCTTCATGAAGGACTCTGTCATAGACCATGCCCACGTCATAGGCAATGCGTTCTCCATAGAGGAGCTGCCTAAGGAGAAGTGCTACAACCAGGTGTCGTCGAAGGAGATGTTCGCCTTCTTCATTGAGGGGCAGATTCATGAGGCACAGGCGAAGGACAATGTGATAACGGTCTACTATCCTGAAGACAAGGCCGACAGCAGCTACGTAGGACTGGTGTACATGGAGACATCCGTGCTGCGTATGTTCATGGACAGCATCGGGAAGCTGAGCCGCATCTGGACACCGAAGGCCGACGGCACGATGTACCCGATGTCGCAGATTCCTACAAACAAACGCTATCTCAATGGCTTCGCCTGGTACGACTATGTGCGTCCGCTCTCGAAGGACGACATCTTTATCTGGCGGGGAAAGAAGAAAGAAAATGAAGAAACCGCGTCCGTTCAACCATAAGCCCATCTTCCTGGATGCCCGGCAGGAACAGCTGCATGCCCGGCAGGAGCAGCTGCATGCCCTCAGCGGCACCTTCTCCTCCAAGCGGCAGCAGCGGAAGGGTGGGGAGGCGCGCCTCAGCATCCCCATGCTCCTCTCCCTGCTCCTCATCCTGGCAGCCACTGCCCTCGTCCTCTTATACTCAACCTGACCCCTCACCCTTCACCCCTCACCCCATGGACATTATCCAACTTCTTCCCGACTCCGTAGCCAACCAGATTGCTGCCGGCGAGGTGATTCAGCGTCCCGCCTCGGTCATCAAGGAACTGGTGGAGAATGCCGTTGATGCCGGTGCCAAGAATATCCGTGTGCTGGTGGTCGACGCTGGCCGCACCTCCCTGCAGGTCATCGACGACGGCTGCGGCATGTCGGAGACCGATGCACGCCTGGCTTTCGAACGGCATGCCACATCGAAGATCCGTCAGGCCGACGACCTCTTCGCCCTTCACACCATGGGCTTCCGAGGCGAGGCACTGCCCTCCATCGCTGCCGTGTCGCAGGTGGTGCTCACCACGCGCATGGCCTCTGACGAGATAGGCACCTGTCTTACGCTCCATGCCTCGCGGGTGGTCAGTCAGGAGCCGGTGGCCTGTCCTGTGGGCAGCAATTTCTGTGTCAATAACCTCTTCTACAATGTTCCCGCCCGCCGGAAGTTCCTCAAGACAAACACCACCGAGCTGAACAATATCCTCACGGCCTTCGAGCGCATCGTCCTCGTCTACCCCGAAATCAACTTCACCTTCTACAGCAACCAGCAGGAGGTGCTCAACTTGCGGGCCGGCTCCCTGCGCCAGCGCATCGTGGATGTCTTCGGCAAGAAGGTGAGCCAGGACCTGCTGCCCATAGAGGTGGATACCACCATTTGCCGCATCACGGGCTTCGTCTCTAAGCCGGAGGCGGCACGCAAGAAAGGTGGTCACGACTATTTCTTCGTCAACGGGCGCTTCATGCGCCATCCCTATTTCCACAGGGCAGTGCTCAACGCCTACGAACGGCTGGTGCCGGAGGGCATGCAGCCGCCTTATTTCATCTATTTCGACGTCAGCCCGGCCGACATCGATGTGAACATCCACCCCACGAAGACGGAAATCAAGTTTGAGAACGAGCAGGGCATCTTCCAGATTCTTACTGCCGCCGTCAGGGAGGCCTTAGGCAAGTTCTGCCAGATTCCCACCATTGATTTCCTCCCCGCCGACCGCCCCGACATTCCTGTCTACGACCCCCAGCGCGATGCCGTACGCTCGCCCCAGGTACAGTATAATCCGGCCTACAACCCCTTCTCTGTCTCCCATCCACGGCAGGAAGGGGGACAAGGGCAGGCATTTCCTGATATCACGGAAGGTACGGAAATGACGGACGGGCAGGAAATACCGGAAACTCCCGCTTTCCCCAGCTTCACGGATTTCCCCGGGCAGCCTGAGCCCCCCGGAGCTGCGACTGACCAGCCCGCCCTCTTCGACAGCCCGCCCCTCTCGGGCAGTCCGCTCCTCTCTGAGATGTCGCCGACACACTACCAATACAAGGGCCGCTATATCATGACGGCGGTGAAGTCGGGCCTGATGGTCATCGACCAGCACCGTGCCGACGTGCGCATCTGCTATGAGCGCACCATGGAGCGTCTCTCACAGCGTCAGAGCAGCACGCAGCGTATCCTCTTCCCGGAGATGATACACTTCTCCCCCTCCGACAATATCATGATGCAGCGCTTCCTGCCCGACCTCACTGCCATGGGCTTCGACATTTCCGACCTGGGCGGAGGCAGCTTTGCCGTCGGCGGCGTGCCGGCAGGCATAGAAGATGCCGACCCGCTGTCGCTGCTGCGTAACATAGTCACCGATGCAGCCCAGCAGGGCATCAGTAGTGACGACGCTTTGCACGCCTCGCTGGCAAGCAGCATAGCCCGCAACACGGCCATCGCCTACGGGCAGGTACTCTCCAACGAGGAGATGGAGCAGCTCGTCAACCGGCTTTTCGCATGCTCAAATGCTAACTACACTCCTGACGGGCGACGCATACTTGCCATTCTTCCGCAGCAAAATATTGAGCAACTACTGGGCTAAAAACTGAAAGAGTGGCTCTTTTTTGGCCTTTTTGGTAGGAATATGTATATTTTTTTAAAGAAAAATAGACTTTTTCTTGCCTGAATGCGAAAAAATGCTTAACTTTGCCACGATTTTGCGTATATAGTAAGTATTAATAATATAAATTTTAAAAGTTCATGAAAAAGAAATTTATTAATGGATTGCTCTTGGCTGCCCTTTTCTTGGGGTTCACGGGCTCAATGGTTTCTTGTAAGGACTACGACGATGAAAAAATCGGAAACGTAGTAGGTGCATTGGCTGATTCAGAGGCCAAGCTGTATGACGCTCTTAAAGCGCAGAAGTCTGAGCTGGAGAAACTGATTAAGGATCTTCAGGATCAGATAACTGCTTGTAAGAACACATGCTCTGAATTCCGCGACTGGACAAAGGACGAGTTCAACAAGTATCTGACGCTTGTTGCCTTCAACGAGTTCAAGAGCGACCTGGAGGTGAAGCTGTCCAAGTTCTACACCAAGGAAGAGATTGATGCCAAGTTCAGGGCATTTGAAGACAAGTACTACACCAAGGAGCAAATTGACGAGATGTTTAAGCAGCTCGACAATTACTACACCAAGGATCAGGTCTACACCAAGGCCGAAGTCGATGCTCTTCTGGAAGATAAGTTGGCCAATATCACCAACTTCTACACTAAGGAAGAGGTTGACAATCTGCTGCAAAACATCAAGACCGAGATTGACATCGAGGCCATTGCCAACACCATCAGCGAGCTGCTCCAGGAGGGTAACACCACGCTGGTCAACGCCTTCAACAACTACTTCATCAACAATCCCATCATCGACCAGTACTTCATTGATGGCAAGGGTTCGGAAATCATCAATCAGCACATCACCAACGCGCTGATCAGTGTCAACGACTCTATCGGCAAGGTGGCTGCCATTTCCAACGAGGCTCTGCGCCTGGCTCAAGAGAATCAGGGACGTATCAATCAGCTGGAGATTAACTACAATAGCCTGAAAGAAACTGTTGATGATTTGGTTATCCGCATGGGTAATGTGGAAGGACGTGTTGGCGACCTGGAAGGTGCTTACAGCGAACTCAACGGCTTCTATACAGATTTGGAGAAGCGTGTGAAGGCATTGGAGGAGATTGTTGAAGGTCTGCCCCAGCGGGTTACTGATTTGGAAAATACCACCAATGAGCTGAAAAATGACATCATTTCTTTGAACGAACGCATTGACGAGGTTAGTGAAACGGCAAATTACGCTTATGCACAGGCGTTGGCTAACAGTATCTTGATTGAAAAGCTGTTCATGGGTTATGATATGCTCGACGGTCGTATTGAGGGACTTGAGGAAGGCCTTGACGAGCTGAAGGCTAAAATTTATGAAGACAGCCTTGCTGCCGACGCTCTGCACCGTGAGATGCTGGAGACCATCAGCGGTCTGGTTGCCATGTTAGAGGGCATTGAGATTGAGCAAATCATCAACATTCAGGAAAACATTGAGCAGTTTATTACTGAAAACGTGGAGATTTACGTCACCGAGGAGGTTACCAACATCAATAACTACATCACTGATGTTAGTGATCAACTTACCGAGCTGATTAACAATGAGATTAATCTTCAGGTCATTGCCCTTCAGAAGCTCACCCAGACTTTCGAGAATACGATGGCCAAGCTGATTACCGGCATCAACATCAACGGTACTGACTGCCACTTCTTCGGTGAGTTCTCACTCCCGCTCGACGTGCGCTCCAACCTGCTGCTGGCCTACTATGGCACGCTTGATGACTACGGATATGAATTCCCCACCGACCGTCCCGC
>JAILFU010000103.1 GCA_024697405.1 Prevotella sp. | reverse complement strand
GCGGTTGCCCAGGTCTACGACAGTAGCCTTGATGCCGGGGCCGGTCTTCGAGGTGAAGACGAGGCGGGCGGTCTGCTGCTTGCGGATGCCGATGCCGAGGAAGTGTACTTCGAGCTTGGGCTTGTCGGTAGCGATGAGCGGGCAGATCTCGAGCATGTGGCTCTGGAGGCACGACGAGCGGTCACCGGCGAAGTTGAGCGTGTAGTCCTCGAGGAAGGAGCAGCCTGTGGGCATGCCCTGCTGGATGACCCAGAGTGTGCGATAGAGGCAGGCCGTCTTCCAGTCGCCCTCGGCGCCGAAGCCGTAGCCCTCTTCCATGAGGCGCTGTGAGGCGAGGCCGGGTATTTGGTCGAAACCGCAGAAGTCGGGAGCGTCGATGTCGGCGTCGCCCAGGTCGTCGAAGTTGGTGGTGAAGGCGGTGGCACCCTCGTCCTTCAGCACGCGGCGGAGGGCAATCTCGGCCTTGGCGCTGTTTTTCACCTTCTCCCAGTAGACGGCTTCACCGCTCTCGTCGATCTTGATGGTGTAGAGCTTCTTGTACTCCTCGACGAGTGCGTCGGCCTCGGCCTCGGTGACCTTCTTGAAGTACTCCATCAGGCTGCTGACGGGATAGTAGTCTACATGGTAGCCGAGACGCTGCTCGAACTCCACACGGTCGCCGTCGGTGACGGCCACGTTGTTCATGTTCATGCCGAACATGAGGCAGCGCACATTGTGGGCATCGGCCACGCCGGCAGCCACGCGTGCCCAGACGGCAATCTGCTTTTGGGCTTTCTCGTCCTTCCAGTAGCCGCAGACCACTTTTCGGGCAATGCGCATGCGGGTGCAGATATGGCCGAACTCGATGTCGCCGTGGGCACTCTGGTTGAGGTTCATGAAGTCCATGTCGATGGAATCCCAGGGAATCTCGGCGTTGTACTGGGTGTGGAAGTGGAGCAGCGGCTTCTGCAGCTGCTGCAGGCCCTTGATCCACATCTTGGCGGGTGAGAAGGTGTGCATCCAGGTGATGATGCCCACGCACTTCTCGTCGTTATTGGCTGCCAGCATCACCTGCTCTACTTCCTTCGAGCTGTTGGCCGTGCCTTTATAGACAATCTTAACGGGGATGTTGCCGCCGGCGTTCAGCCCCTCGACCATCTCCTTTGAATGTCCGTCTACTGCAACCACTGCGTCGCCTCCGTAGAGGAGCTGTGCACCAGTTACCCACCAAATCTCTAAATCTTTAAACATACTGTTTGGCCCCCTCTAACTCCCGCTTGGGGGAGGACCGTTTCGGGGCTCGGGTCTTTAGTTATATAATCAGTTGTGTTTTTTTTTGTTGTTTTCCTCCCCCTTCGGGGAGTCCGGCAGGGATTAATGTTTCTGTCCCTTCTGGCCGTAGTAGGCGTTGGGGCCGTGCTTGCGGCTGTAGTGCTTCTCTATGAGGAGCGGGTTCATGGTGAGGTTGGGGTTGACGCTGAAGGCCACGAAGGCCATCTTGGCGCACTGCTCCATCACCTTGGCGTTGTAGACGGCATTGTCGGGAGAGGTGCCCCATGAGAACGGGCCGTGGTTCTTCACCAGGACAGCGGGCGTATGGTCAGGGTTAATCTTCCGGATGTTCAGGATTTCGTCTACGATGACGTTGCCCGTCTCCAGCTCATACTGCCCTTCCACCTCTTCCTTGGTCATGTCGCGGGTGCAGGGGATGTCCTTGTAGAAATAGTCGGCATGCGTAGTGCCGATGTTGGGAATGTCGCGGCCAGCCTGTGCGAAAGCAGTGGCATAGGTGGAGTGAGTGTGCACCACACCCTGGATGTTGGGGAAGGCCTTATATAATATAAGATGTGTAGGTGTGTCGCTCGACGGGTTGAGGTCGCCTTCGACCACCTTGCCCGTTTCCAGGTCTACCACCACCATGTCCTCGGCCTTCATCTCGTCGTAGCTGACGCCCGACGGCTTGATGACTACCAGGCCTTTCTCGCGGTCGATGCCTGAGACGTTGCCCCAGGTGAAGATGACCAGTCCCTGCTTCACCAGGTCGAGGTTGGCCTTGAATACTTTCTGTTTGAGTTCTTCTAGCATTTTGTTATAGTTTAAAGTTAGGGTCTTCGTTATATACCTTCTTGTTGAAACGGTAGAGGGCAGCTCCGCGCTTCGACGACAGCTTGTCGATGAGCTCGGTCTTCTCGATGAAGTCCATGTCCTTGATGCGCTTGCGGAAGTTGCGCTTGTCAATCTCCTGCCCGCCGACGGCCTCGTAGAGCCGCTGCAGCTGGGTGAGGGTGAAGAGCTGTGGCAAGAGCCGGAAGCCGATGGGCTCGGTCTTTATTTTCAGCCGCATGCGGCGCAGCGCCTGACTGACCATCTCGTTATGGTCGGAGTAGAGTGGGGGGAGCTGGTTGATGTCTACCCATTCCACATTGTGCTCCTGTCTGAGCTTCTCGTCGTAGTCCTTCACGTTGATGAGTGCATAGTAGGCAATGGAGACCACACGCTCGCCCGGATCGCGGTCGATGGCTCCGAAGGCTCCCACCTGTCGCATGTACAGGTTTTTCAGCCCCGTCAGCTCGTGCAGCGTCCTTGCGGCACATTCGTCGATGCCCTCGTTGGCGGCGACGAAGCCTCCGTAGAGGCTCCATTCGCCGCGTCCCGGTTCCATCTGGCGTCGGCCGATGAGCACCTTCAGCTTTCCTTCGTCGAAGCCGAAGATGATGACGTCGACCGACAGCCAGACTTTGGAATGTTCACTGTAGTAGGTCATTTCTGTTTAGAAGAAATACCAGTAGAACAGGGCGCAGCAGGCAATGACACCCAGGGTGCCGACGATGTCCCAAATGCCCCAGCTCTCGCGAATCTGCTTACGATATTCAGGCGTGAAGGTGATAGCTTCCACCTGGGCCTTCGAGGGAGCAGGAGTGAAGAATGTCACAACCACCATCAGCAGCACGATGAACACGAGCAGCCAGCACTCGAACACGAGCCAGTTGGTCTGCCAGAACCAGCTTGTGGCTTCCCAGAAGGCACCGTCCATCACCTTAGAGCCAGTGTCGGTAATGACATTGGTCACCAGGCGCAACATGCCTATGACGAAGCCTCCGATAAGGCCCCATTCGCCAGCCTTCGGGCTGATCTTCTTCGAAAGGATGCCAAGTGTGAACACAGCCACCATAGCGGGTGCCAATAGAGACTGTATGCCCTGCAGATAGCTGTAGAGGTTGCCCATGCCCATCATGACAGGCAGCCAGAGCAGGCCGAGTACGACGACGACGACAGTGGCGATACGTCCTACGAGCACATAGTGAGCCTCGCTCATGCCCTTCTTCATGGGCTTGTAGAAGTCCTCAGTGAACAGCGTGGCACACGAGTTGAAGAATGCAGCCAGCGAGGTGACGAGGGCGCAGATAAAGCCGATGGTGACGAAGCCCTTGATGCCTGCGGGCAGTATCGACTTCACCATCATGGCGAAGGCACCGTCGGTGTCATGCTGGTTGGTGATGTCCATAGAGATGCCGCTGTTAGGATCGTTGCTCAGAGCGATGGCTACCATACCGGGGATAAGGAACATGAACACGGGGAGCAGCTTGAAGTAACCGGCAGCGATGGTGCCTCGGCGTGCACGTTTCATCACCTCGGTATTGCTCTCGCCCTTCTGCTGACCAAGCACACGCTGAACGATATGCTGGTCGGTGCACCAGTACCAGAAACCGATGATGGAAGCGCCGATGAACACCACGAATCCGGGATACTCATGGTAGAGCGGGTCGGGCTGGCCCGACTCGTTGATGTCGGCCCAATGGAACATGTGGGTGGTGCCATAGCCGTCGTGCAGCTGCCGGCAGTATTCCATCATGTTGCCCCATCCTTCTACGATGCTGCCCCCACCAAGGGCCGACAGTCCGAGGAAGAGCACGAGGAAGGAGCCTATAATCAGGATGGGTGTCTGGATGCTCGACATCGTCATCACACCCTTCATGCCACCGATGACGGTGAAGACGGCAGTAACGCCGATGAGTCCCAGGGCGCCCCACCAGAAGGGCAGTCCGATAAGGTATTCGAAGAAGATACCGCCCGTGAAGGCCGTCACCGACACTTTAGTCAGCACGTAGGCGATGAGCGTGATGATGCTAAGCCATGAGCCCGTACGTTTGGTGTAGCGGAACTTCAGGAAGTCAGGCATCGTGATGATCTTGCCCATCTTGTTGTTCAGCAGCTGATAGAAGGGGACGAAGAGCCAACCGAGAATGAGGATCATCCATCCCTGCATCTCCCAGTGAGCCATTCCCACACCGTCCTTTGCACCGGTTCCGGCGAGGCCTACGAGGTGCTCCGAACCGATGTTGGCTGCGAAGATAGCCATACCGATGACGTACCAAGGCTCGCCCTTACCAAAAAGGTAGTCCTGCGAGTCGGCACCCTTCATCTTCTCTTTGTCTTTCTTGATAGCGTGATAGACAAACCATATCACACCAACAATACCCAGCGCCAGCACCAGCCAGTCGAGCCAGATAAATTCTTTAGCGTTCCAATCCATTTTTGAAATTTACTATTTTAAAGATTTACAATTTACAATATAGATGCTTTAAGGGGTTTACTACTTGATGCTGAACTTATAGGCAGCGTGGCTGTAGTAGGGCTTCTCAGGCGTCACCACGGGGCTGGGCCATTCAGGATGGTTCGGGCTGTCGGGATATTTCTGGCTCTCCAGGCAGACAGAGATGTACTGCGGATAGTGCTTGCCCAACTTGCGCACGATGTTCTCCTCGCCCTGAATGCCCTGGAAGTTGCCGGTGTAGACCTGCACGCCAGGCTCATTGGTGAACATTTCCATGAAGATGCCGGTCTTCGGCGAATAGAGCGTAGCGGCCACCTGCTTGTCGTCGCCCTTGGTGTTCAGACACCAGTTGTGGTCGTAGCCGCCGTTGGCGTTCTTAATCTGGTCGAACTCACGGTCCAGGCCGTCGATGATGGCGTGCTCCGTGCGCAGATCCATGGGCGTGCCTTCCACGGCGCGAATCTCGCCAGTGGGCATGTACGAGTCGTCGGCCACGGTGAACGAGTCGGCGTTCACCATCAGCAGCTGGTTCAGGCCGCCGGCCACCTCCTCGAAGTCTCCGGAGAGGTTATAGTAGTTGTGGTTCGTCTGGTTGATGATGGTGGGCTTGTCGGTAGTGGCCTCCCATACGATGTCGAGCGTGTTGCCGTTCAGAATCTTGTAGGTGGTGACAGCCACGACGTTGCCGGGGAATCCGTTCTCCCCGTCAGCAGCCTTGATGGTCAGTTTCAGCGTGGTGCTGTCCAGCTGCTCAGCTGCATAAATCTGGTTCATCCAGCCCGTGTCACCTCCGCCGTGCAGACAGTGGTTGCGGTCGCCGGGATGCTTGTCGTTTTGCTTCAGCTGGTACTCTGTGCCGTTCAACGTGAACTTGCCCAGATTGATGCGGTTAGCGTAGCGGCCTACGCTGGAGCCGTAGTCGGTAGGCGAGTGCTGCGTGTCCATATACTGGGCCACGTTGTCGAAGCCTAGCACCACGTCGGTCAGCTGGCCGTCGCGGTCGGGAACCATCAGAGAGACTACACGTCCGCCATAGTTGGTGATGCACACCTCCATGCCGTTGTCGCCCTTCAGAGTGTAGAGCTTCACCGTGTCGGTGCCGACGATGGTGTCAAACTTGGCCGGGTCGAGACCCGAAGCCGTGAGCTGTGGCTCAGCAGGCTGGCCACCGGTACATGCTGCAAAGGCAAGTGCCGTCAGTGCACCTGCTCCAAGCATTGTTCCTTTAAGTGATTTCATTTGTTGAAGTGTTTTTTTGATTGTTGTTAGATGGTGTTTTTGATTTTGGGTGTAAAGTTACAACTTTTATTTGTAATGGCCAAACAAATGGCTAAAAATTTTTCGCACGATGTTATTTTTTGGCAACGATATAGCAGTTGACCAGGGATGTCTTCTCCGGCTACCGCACAAATAGGTCAACTTCTATATCATTGTCTGTTTTTTCCCACACTTGATGTCAATTCCTTCTTTAGGGAAAATAAGAGTCCCTAAGTTCTTGGACGAGCTACGAGCCACCTAACTTAGGGGGACTCGCGCCTGTTCAGACCCCCAACCCCCTAACTTAGGGGGCTAAAAGATGAGCGGACCGCTTTAAACGGCCCGCTCATTTCACTTGAAATAGGGTAGGGAAGTACAGATTACTTCTGTATCATCTTCTTGCCATTGGCAATGACGACGCCCTTGTAGTTCTGGGAAACCTTCTGACCAGCGAGGTTGTAGATGTCACCCTTCTCAGCAGCTGTCTTGACGTTGGCGATGTTAGCGGCATCACCGATGAGGGTTCTGCTGACTCCGTCGCCCGAAACGGCTACGCTGGCAGCCTCAGTCTCGCTGAAGTAGATGGCGGTCCAGGTAATCTTAGAGCCTGTGGCATGGGCCAGATACTTGCAGTCGGCAGCTACGGGGAAATAGAACACTCCCAAGCCGTTGCCGGCGGTAGCGGCTTCGGGGTCCTGGAGGAACTCGCGGATGACCCACATGATGCCGTTGGGATACTGATCGAGCGTGAGGTTGTTGAACTCGCCAGAACCCTTGATCTCAAGGTTAATCACACCGCTGGGAACGGCTTCATTGTTTACCTCCATGGCAATCTTATAGCCGATGGGGAGTCCTTCTTCGAAGACGATGTACTGCTTGTTGGTAGAAAGCTTGGCAACGACGTAGATCCAGCCGTCTTTCTTCACGTCGAGCTGGATGGCTGCACCAGAGACAGTCTCTTTGAAGGTGACGGCAGGGTTGCCACCGTCAGCGTCCTTGGGGTTGTCCTGTCCCTGAACACCGTCGGAAGTGGCAATTTCGTTGCCGTCGATGATCACCTTGTTGAAATCGTCGTTCTTGGCGTCGACAGACTTGTGCTGGGTAGCAAAGGGATTTGAGACGGTGACAGTGCCCTCAATCTCGCCCCAGACCAGTCCAGCTGCTACGTCAACAGCATCGGAAGTGATGCCGTTGGCCTCGGCGCTGACTTTGAACACCTGAGCATTGACGCTCATTGCTGCCACGAGGGCAGCAGCAGAAAGTAGAATTTTTCTCATAATTTTTAATTTTAAAATTAATAATAAATAAAGATGTTTAACATGGAGTGGGAGCCGGTATGATTTGCTTACCGGCTCCCGCCGGAATGTTCAGATTAGTTCTTCTTGCCCTCGAAGACGAAGAAGAAGGTGTACTGCTTGCGGCCTACACGGCGTTGCTTCATGAAGTTGACACAGAGATTTCCGTTCTCGTCGATCTTTCCTGTGAATGCAGCAGCGAGGGGGTTCGTGTCAACATTGTTGTTGAGGACGAAGCCGTGCTGGGCATGCGTGATGTTGGCCACGGAGGTAGCGTTGATTTCAAAGTCAGGGGCGTTGAAGGTGACATCCACGCAGTTGATGGAATCGGTTGCGGTCAGCGTAATGGTGCCCTCACAGGTAGAGGTGTCCGTAGTACCGTCTTCTGTCTGCTTCCAGGTGCCGGTGTATGTTCCTGCGGCACCTTTCTCGGCTGTGGTGCTGTAGTTGATGTTGTTGTCATCGTCATCGGAACAGGAAGCAAGGGAGCAGCTGAATGCGAGCAGCGCGACCAATGAATAGACTATTTTTTTCATATTGATGAGTTTTTACCGTTAAAAAGTTTCATGTTATTCTACGCCACCGTAGCCAGGATTCTGGTCGGCGTTGGAGATGCCCGTGTTCGAGCTGATTTCGTTCTGGGGGATGGGACGCAGCCATTTGTAGTTGCCTGCGACATCGGCCATCTGACTAGCTGAAGTTACGGCATCGTTGAAAGCCACATTGTAGCGGACGAGCTGCTTCGTACGACGGAGATCGGTCCAGCGGTGCCCCTCGGCATAGAGTTCGCGTGCACGCTCATCGAGAATGAGGTCGATGTCGCGGATGGTGAATGACGATGGGGTGTGGTACTGGGGCTGATAGCTGTCGAAAGCAGCAAGAGCAGCCAGACCGGCGCGCTGGCGCACGGCATTGATCTTGGCGAGGGCACTGCTAGTGTTGCCTGCCATGAGGTAGGCCTCGGCAGCCACGAGGTAGAGGTCGCTGGCGTGGAAGACCACGAGGTCGCGGTAGTCGTTGGAGCCGGAGAGCTGTGCCGACTCAGGGTCGTCGAACTTCTTGACGCAGACACCGTTGTTCACCTGAGTGTTGTAGGAGGCCAGGTCGACCGTACTCTTGGTGTAGGTGCCGTCGGCTTTGAACGTGTACTTTACGACTGGCGAAGAAAGAATGGCCACTATCACCTCGTTAATGCCGTCGCCCCTGACATACTGGCTGGCGTTGGCGGCAATCTCTGCAGCTACGTCGTTCTGGTTGGCGTAGTAGGGGAAGAAACGATTGGCTATGGGCAACGTTTTCTTATCCGAGGCATTGTAGTAGGCATAGTATCCCTCGTTGCCCCAAGTGGCAGAACCGTCGACCAGGCGGGAGTTGTAGAGGGTGGTCATGAACGTGGCCTCGTAGCGCTGGTCGCCAGGCTCGAAGAGGTACATGCTCTTTTCACTCTGCTGGTTGTCGCTGTCCACATTCTTCAGACCTGTGGCAGTGCAGTTGCCATAGTATCCTCCGAAGGTGTTCTGACGGCTGTGGCCACCGCTCGACTCTTCACCCGGGAAGCCTTCGCGCTGGAAGACAATGGAGAATATCTCCTCGGCGTTGCCCTCGTTGGCGGGCGACCACTTGTCTTCGAACGACATGGTCAGACTGATGCCGTTGATAGCCTTCTCAGCCCAGGCGGCAGCCTCAGCAAAGTGCTTGGTGTCGTTCACGCTGTAGGTGCCCTGCTCAGCATTGCCGAGGGAAGTGTCGATGTCCCAGCCTGCTGCCAGACAGACTTTGGCTAGGAGAGCGGCTACTGCCTGCTTGCTGGCATGGCCGTCGTGCTTGCTGACAGGCTCCAGCGAAGAGTTGTTGTAGAGGTCGGTCAAGTCCTCAATCATTGAGGTGTAGATCTCGCTAAGCGGTGTGCGGGGATAGCTGCGCTCGGGCGAATTGATGTACTGGGTGATGAAGGGCACCCCGCCAAACTGCTGCGTGAGCAGATAATAGCCCCAGTTGCGCAGGAAACGTGCCTCGTAGGCCAGTGAGGAATTAGCGTCGGCATAGTTCAGCACGCCGTTGGCATAGTTGATGGCCTTGTAGGCGTTGGAATAGTAGCTCTCGAAGGTTGAGCTGGCCGGGGTGTAGGAGTACTCGTTAAACTCCCCGGCAGCATGGCCACGGGTGTTGATATAGAGGTCGGTACCCTGTTCGTAGATGGGTACTTGGTTGACCAGCGCAGTGAAACTGCTGTAGGCAGTCACCAGCAGCGACGAGGCATCCTTGGCGAAGAACTCGTCGGCCGATCCGCCAGCTGACTTGTTCTCTGCATCTAGGAAGTCACTGCAGCTTGCCATTGTCATGCCTGCCATGAGAACGGCAAATACCTTATTATATATACTCTTTTTCATATTTTCTTTTTCTTCTTTAACTTATTGACTCCTGTCTCTTAGAACTTAATGCTTGCACCAAACTGATAGGTCACAGTACTCGGACCGTCGTTCTTTGCCTGTGCGTCAGCCCACTCGGGGTCGAAGCCCTTGTAGCTTGTGAATACGAACGGGTTGGTGACAGTTGCATAGAGACGGAGGTGATTGCAGCCGAACTTTTTGATGATGCTCTTCGGGAAAGTGTAGCCCAGGGTGATGTTCTTCACCTTCACGTAAGAAGCGTCGACGATGGCCTTGGCCTCGTCCCAGTAGCCCTTGTGTGCACCGACACCGGCGTTGGAGCCACCGTTGTTGGGGAAGGGATAGTCGCCGTAGTGGGTTGTCTCCTGATACTTCGGGTTGATGTAGGTGCCGTCGGGGTTCACGCCGTCGACATCAATCAGCGTGCCGGCAGGGATGTACCAGTCCATGGCCAGCTTGTTGCGGCCGCGGTCGTTCATGGCCAGGATGTCGCCGTTCAGGAAGTCGGAGAACACCTTGTAGTTCTGTTTAGAATAGAGTGAGAACGAGAAGTCGATGTTCTTCCAGGAAAGGAAGGAGGTGAAGCTGCCTGTCCAGGCGGGGTTGCTGTTACAGATGATTCTGTCGTCGTCGGGCTTGATGACACCGTCACCGTTGCGGTCGACAACCCAGGGCTGGCCCTCTGTGAGACCGTAGCAGGCATAATAATAGTCGTACTCGCGTACCTGCTGTCCAGGCGTGAAGCCCTTGGCCTTGGCGATGGCATGGTCGGGTACGGTCATCATCTTGTCGGACACGATGCCTCCCCACTCATAGCCCCAGACGTTGGTGGCTGAATAGCCCAGGAAGAAGTTACCCGTGTTCTTGCCTGACAGCAGCTGCGTGTCGAGACCGTTGATTTCGCGTACCTTGTTCTGGTTGTGCGAGAAGTTGATAGTGGTCTGCCAGTGCCAATCCTTGTTCTCGATATTGACAGTAGTGAGGCTAAGCTCCACGCCACGGTTGCGGACTGAGCCGACGTTTGTCGTTAGATCGCCGCCGCCCGAAACCAGCGGGAGCTTCACGTCGAAGAGCAGGTCCTTGGAAGTCTTCTGGTAGACATCGATGCTACCCGAAATGCGGCCCCTCAAGAAACCGAAGTCGAGGCCGAGGTTAACCTCTTTGGAGGTTTCCCACTTCAGCACTTTGTTGACGATGCCAGAGGGATAGAAGCCCTTTGCCCATGAACCGTCGATGGGATAGTAGATAGGACCGGAGGTAACCTGCTGGGTGTCGTAGTTGCCAATACCAGTGTTGTTACCCGTCACACCATAGCTAAGACGCAATTTCAGGTTACTGATCCAGTCGTATTTCTGCATGAACGACTCCTCGGTGATGCGCCATGCGGCAGCCACTGAGGGGAAGCAGCCCCAACGCTCGTCCTTGCTCAGCTTCGACGAACCGTCCCAGCGCACCGTAGCGGTGAGCAGGTAGCGGCTCTTCCAACCGTAGTTGGCACGCAGGGCATACGAGGTCATGCTGTTCTCGCTGTATGAGTTCGACGAGCTGTCGGCATTGAAGTCACCCGACTTCAGGTTCCACCAGTCGGTATTCTCCATCACCTTGGAAGCAGCCCAGGCGGAGTTCTCTGTGCGTGAAGCCTGCATGGAGTAGAGCGCCATGAGGCCGATGGTGTGGTCTTTGGCGATGGTGGTGTTGTAGTTGATGATGTTATCCCACGTCCAGGAGAAGCTGTTCTGCTGGTTCAGAGTAACGGAGTTCTCATCGCCGTCAGAATAGGTCAGACCGGTTGCGGGATTAATGTAGCCTGCAAAGTAACCCTGGCGATAGGACGAATAGCTGGGCGAGATGGTGGTCTTGAAGTCAAGACCCTTCATGAGGTCGAACTTCACATAGAAGTTACCCAGGGCACGCCAGGTCTCACGGTTCTTCGACGTGTTCTTCAAAAGATCGAGCGCATTAAGCTGGTCGGAGAACTGATAGGACGGACTGGAACCCAGCGAGGTGTAGGCACCCGGCTTGTGGTTGATGTTGCCGTCCTTGTCGTATGGAATCATGTAGGGGTTCATACGGAAAGCCACCTTGATGGCATCGTCGTTGCCGTAGTCGTGGTTGATATTGGCCACATTGAAGGTGAAACCGGCGCTGATGATCTTGTTGATCTTCGCATCAACACTACCCTTGAAGCTGATCTTCGTCTGCGAGTCGCCAAGGTAGATACCCTTTTCCTTGTTATAGCCGACGCCGAAATGGTAGTTCACGCTCTCACTGCCTCCGTTTACGGCCAAATAGTGGTTCTGCTGGTTGCCGTCACGGGTGACAAGGTCGGGCCAGTCGTAGGTGTTGCCACTGGCCAGCATCTTTTTCATGACATATTCACCCTCGCCGATGCCCTCGCGCAGCAGGCACTGCTCCAGTATGGAGCCGCCAATCTGGTAGGTGGGGTTGGCCTCGGGGAATGCGCCGCCTTTGGCACCTGCATTAGTGAGGAACTTCAAGAAGCGGTAATTGTAGAACTCCTGACCATCCACGAAATCGGGCATGCGCGTCGTTTTCGTCAGACCGTAGTATCCGTCGTAGCTGATGGTCGGCTTTTGGTCGCGCTTGATGACCAGACCGCCTTTCGTAGTCACCATCACGACACCAGCAGTGGCACGTGAACCGTAGATGGCTGTCGAAGAGGCGTCTTTCAGAATGTCAATCTTCTCAATGTCCTGAGGATTCAACCACTGGATGTCACTACACATCACGCCGTCGACAACATAGAGAGGCTTCGTGTCGGAGTTGATGGACGACTTACCACGAATCTCAATGTTGAAGTCGCCGCCGGCACGTCCAGAGCTCTGTGTGATATTCACACCAGGGGTGGCACCCTGCAGGTTCTCCATCACCGACGGAGCGCCCTTGGCATTCAGCTGCTCAGTGTTCACCGATGAAACCGAACCTGTCAGGTCGGTCTTCTTCATCGTACCGTAGCCTACCACAACCACGTCTTGCAGCGTTGTGTTGTCATCTTCCAGCACGACTGTCAGCGTGCTCTTGCCCTTGACGCTGACTGTTTGGCTCTTCATGCCAATGTAGGAGATGACCACGGGATTGTCACTCTTCACCGTAATGGTGAAGTTTCCGTCCAAGTCGGTCACACCGCCGTTGCGGGTGCCTTTCTCAATGACGCTGGCTCCAATCACGGCTTCGCCTGTGGCGTCCACGACTGTCACCTTTGTCTGTGCGTCGGCCAGCAGCGTCCCGCCTAGGACAAGCACTGCCAGCAGCACTATCCGCCGGACGTTACCGCCCAGACGAATCAAGCTTTTCAGTTTTGAAGACATAAAATAATAGTTAGTTATTATTAAAAATTAGGTTGTTTCTTGCTTTCAGGGCACAAAGTTAACCATTTTTCGCAGAACAGCCAAATCTTTATTCCCATTTTTTTGTTTTGTGCGCAGATTCTTTGTACCTTTGCCGTCAAATTCTAAAAAATAACATAAACATGAAGAGTTTTTTCGTTGCAGCTTTACTGACATGTGTCGCCCTTCCGTCATTGGCTGACGATGGCGACGAGTTATTCACTTTGAAGAGTGGCGATGCTGAGATGACCATCAACATTGGGAAGGGCGGGAAAATCCTCTCGCTGAAACTTCAGGACAAGGAGGTGCTCTCGCAGTCGCGATGGCCTGAGTCATTTGGCAGTACCTTCTGGACCAGTCCGCAGAAAGAGTGGAACTGGCCGCCGGTACAGGAGTTCGACAAGATGCCCTACACTGTGGAGCACAATGGCGAGGGCCGGCTAGTCATCAGCAGCCCTGTGTCGCAGCGGTTGGGACTTAGCGTGGGAAAGGATTTCCAGACCGATGCCTCTGACGGAGCCTTCGTCGTTCAATATTCTATCAAGAATGAGGGAAGTGAGCCTCGCCGTGTGGCTCCATGGGAGATTACCCGTGTCGTAAATGGCGATGGTGTCATTTTCTTCGATGCCCCTGTGGATAGCATCTGGCCTGCTGGGCTGATGACCTTCCAGGCTGCCCACAGTGTAGCATGGTATCACACTGACGAGGCACCGCAAAACCGTAAGGTGAATGCCGACGGCCGGGGCTGGCTGGCTTGGTTTGCCGATGGTCTGCTGCTGGTGAAGAAGTTCCAGGACCTGCACGCTGGTGAGCCTGCACCCGGTGAGGCCGAAGTGCAGGTCTACGTAAACCGGGGAAAGAGCTATATTGAGCTGGAGAGCCAGGGAGCCTATACTCTCTTACAGCCTGGAGAGCGGCTCAGCTGGACTGTACGCTGGTACCTGCTGCCGGTCAGTGCCGAACCACAGCCGTCGGCAGTATTGGCCGAGAAAGTGAAGAACATCGTCCGATGAATTGGAGAACGATGCCGGCCAAGTGGCCTTGCGGAGCCATCTGTCTAACAGCGGTGATGGCTCTGCTGGCATGCAGTCAGCGGCAGGAACAGAGCGTTCCACCCTGGCAAGGCGAGGCTGACACTTCCGGCGTTTTCGACCTGCCGCAGATAGAACAGGCGGGTGAGCTGATAGCCCTGACGCTGTCGGGGCCAGAGACTTACTATGACTATCAAGGCTCCCATCTGGGTCTGCACTATCTTTTGGCAGAACGATTTGCCGGTCATTTAGGGGTGAGGCTGCGTGTGGACGTATGCCGCGACACGGCTGAACTCGTTGGGCGTCTGGCTGACGGCGATGCCGACCTGATAGCCCTGCCTATGACGGCCGACACCCTGTCGCCCGGATGGATGGTGGGGCAGGGGAAAGACGAACTTCAGAATGCCCTCCTTGCATGGTACAACCCGCAGCTGATGGAGGATGTGCGCCGCCAGGAACAGCAGATGCTGACAAAGCCCCGTGTGAAGAGACGAGTGCATGCGCCGATGTTGCGCAAGGGTGTCATCAGCTATTACGATGAACTCTTCAAGCGCTATGCCCGGGGTATCGGCTGGGACTGGCGACTGCTGGCAGCCCAGTGCTATCAGGAGTCGACTTTCGACCCGGAGGCCACTTCATGGGCGGGTGCCCGGGGCCTGATGCAGATCATGCCTAAGACCGCCGACCATTTGGGACTGCCTCGCGACCAGATGACCGACCCCGAGCAGAATATCGCTGCCGCCACACGCTATCTCCACGAGCTAGAGCGTGACTTCAACTATATCCACGACCGCACGGAGCGCCAGAACATGGTGCTGGCCAGCTACAACGGTGGGTCTTTCCACATCAAGGATGCCATGCGGCTGGCGGAACGCGACCGACTCAACCCCCAGCGTTGGGAGGATGTACGTACCTATATTCTTCGGCTGAAAGAGCCGGCCTACTACCAAGATACGCTCGTACACTATGGCTATATGCGCGGCACGGAAACGGCAGATTATGTGGACAAGATACGTGCTCGGTACAGACAATACATCAGACAAGTAAGACAATGAGAAATGGGAAACACGTGTACATTATTAATAGCTGACAGTGGGAGCACCAAGACCGACTGGGCCATAGGGGCGAGAAGGGTGAAGACGCAGGGCATCAACCCCGTCCTCCAGGATGACGAGACCATTCTTTCCATCCTGTGCAATGAGCTGTTGCCAACACTCAACGCTCACCTCTCACCTCTCACTTCCCACCTCTCCATCCGCTTCTATGGCAGTGGCGTGCGCCCCGACCAGGAGGAGCGCATGCAACGTCTGCTTGGCACCGTCTTTCCTGATGCAAAGGACATCGTGGTGAAAAGCGACATGATGGGAGCGGCAATCGCCCTTTTGGGGCGGCAGGAGGGACTGGCCTGCATTTTGGGCACAGGCTCAAATTCTTGCCTCTTCGACGGCCAGCGTATTGTGCAGAATACACCTCCTCTAGGCTATATTCTTGGTGACGAGGGTGGGGGAGCGGCTCTTGGAAAGCTGTTCCTTAACGCGCTATATAAGAATCGGTTATACAAAGGCGCTCAAGAAGAATTTGAATATTTCTTTGACCTGTCGATGAGCGACGTGATAGACCGTGTCTACCGTCAGCCCATGGCCAACCGTTGGCTGGCTTCCCTCTCGGAATACATCTATCAGCACCTCAGCCATTCCTCCGTGCAGGGCTTGGTAGTACAGAACTTCCGCGACTTTATCCGCCGCAACATCCTGCCCTACCGTCGTCCCGACCTTCCCCTCTCAGCGGTAGGTAGCATCGCCTATTTCTACCGCGAACAGTTGGCTGAGGCCGCTGATACTGAAGGCTATGTGCTAGGTCGCATCCTCCGCAGTCCCATAGAAGGGCTTGTAGATAGCTGTGGCTAATATTTGCTCTCTTTTTTCATGGCGCGGACATGGAGCAGGATGCCGACAAGGATGAAGAGAAGGGGCAGCAGAAGCAACTGGCTGACAAAGGTCAGGTGTAGCAGGTGAAGCGCCGCAAGAAGTGCCACGCCTGTCACCATCAGTCCCATCCCCAGGTGTTTGTTAAGCCATTCCATAAAAACATACGCTGAATCAGGGTGCAAAAGTAATGAAAAGTTAGGAGTTAGTAGCTAGGAGTCAGGAGTTTTTTCTGGCGTGATGATTAAAAAAAGTTAAGAACTGGAGAATAACTCACATCTCCTGACTCCTGACTCCTATTTTTTTTGTACCTTTGCAGCCGCATTTTGCAAAAGAACATTTATAAACATTTTAAAGACGTATGAATCAGTACGAAACCGTTTTCATTTTGACTCCCGTTTTGTCTGACGATCAGACAAAGGAAACGGTCGACAAGTTCAAGAAAGTGCTCACCGACAATGGTGCAGAGATTGTGAACGAAGAGGCCTGGGGACTGAAGAAACTGGCTTACCAGATTGAGAAGAAGACCTCTGGGTTCTACTTCCTCATGGAATTCAAGGCTGAGCCGGAAGTGATTAAGACGTTGGAGACCGCCTTCCGTCGTGACGAGAAGGTCATTCGTTTCCAGACCGTGAAGCTCGACAAGTTCGCTGCCGAGTATGCAGAGAAGCGCCGCAAGAAGTATCAGACTAAAGTAGAGGAGGCTTAAATCATGGCAGAACAATCAGAAATCCGTTATCTCACCGCTCCTTCCATCGACACGAAGAAGAAGAAGTATTGCCGCTTCAAGAAGCTTGGCATCAAGTATGTTGACTACAAAGATCCCGAGTTCCTGAAGAAGTTCCTCAACGAACAGGGAAAGATTCTGCCCCGCCGCATCACCGGTACTTCGCTGAAGTTCCAGCGCCGCGTGGCTCAGGCCGTGAAACGTGCACGCCAGATTGCACTGCTGCCTTACGTAACCGACATGATGAAGTAAAACTGAAGGAGGACGCAAGACTATGGAATTGATTTTGAAAGAAGACATTATCGGTCTGGGATTCAAGAACGATATCGTAAATGTGAAGTCGGGCTATGGCCGCAACTACCTCATCCCGCAGGGAAAGGCCGTCATCGCCTCTGAGAGCGCCAAGAAGGTGCTGGCTGAAAACCTGAAGCAGCAGGCTCACAAGCTGGCTGCCCAGAAAGCTGCCGCCGAGGAGCGTGGAAACGAACTGCAGGGCATTGCTCTCACCATTCCTGCCAAGGTTAGCATCACTGGTCAGCTCTATGGTTCGGTGAACGCTGCTACTGTGGCCGAAGAGCTGAAGAAGCTTGGTCACGACATCGACCGTAAGATCATCACTATGCGCGACATCAAGAAGGTGGGCGATTATGTGGCTCTGGTGCACTTCCACAAGGAGGTCACCGTCGAGATTCCCGTCACCGTTGTCGCAGAAGGCGCCACCGAGGAAGCTGCTCCTGTTCAGGAGGAAGCTCCTGTGGAAGAGGCTCCCGTGGCTGAGGCTCCCGTAGAGGAGGCTCCGGCAGAAGAAGCTCCCGCTGCTGAATAATTTTTAAAGCATACCATTAAGAAGCCCCCTTCCCGTCAGTGGAAGAGGGCTCTTTTCAATAAATTATAAATATTATGAGAACAATCATTTCTTTTCTTACCCTATTGGCAGTCACAGTTGTCTGCGAGGCTTCGCCACAAGCCCGCAAGAAGCGCCCCGAGCCCCGACAGCTCTCAACTGTACAGATCATCAACAAAGTGAACGACTACTGGCAGCAGCACCACAGCCCGAAGGTGCGCTCCTTCTGGGACGAGGCAGCCTATCACACAGGAAACATGGAGGCCTGTCGTCTGCTGGGCAATGCCCGCTGGCAGGCTTATAGTGAGGAGTGGGCACGCCACAACAAATGGATGGGCGCTCAGGAGAAAGACGCGTCGAAATGGAAGAACAAGAACTACGGCGAGGGTCACGACTACGTGCTCTTTGCCGACTGGCAGATATGTTTCCAGACCTATCTCGACCTTTTCGAACTCGACAATGGCCAGCCTTCAATGGGTAATGGCCAGGCTTCATGGGCCAGCGGACAGTTCAAAATAGCGAGGGCGATAGAGGTGATGGACTACGAGGTGCGCTGCCCGGAGACCGATTTCTGGTGGTGGGCCGACGCTCTCTATATGGCGATGCCCGTCTTCACCAAACTCTATAAGCTTACCGGCGAAGTGAAATACCTCGATAAGCTCTACGCCAACTACAAATGGAGCGACGAGCTGATGTACGACAAGGACGAACAGCTCTATTATCGTGACGCGAAGTATATTTGGCCCAAGGTGAAGACTGCCTGCAATGACGGCAAGAGCTTCTGGGCGCGTGGCGACGGATGGGTGCTGGCCGGCTTGGCCAAGGTGCTCAGCGACATGCCCGAGAACTACGTGCACCGTCCCTTCTTCCTCCAGCGCTTCCGTGAGCTGGCTGAAGGCGTTGCCCGCGTGCAGCGTCCCGGTGGCTACTGGAGTCGCAGCATGCTCTGCGAGGAAGATGCTCCGGGACCGGAGACCAGCGGCACTGCCTTTTTCACCTACGGCATGCTATGGGGTGTGAACCACGGCCTGCTCGACCGCGACACCTATCTGCCCGTCATCGAGCGAGCCTGGAAGTACCTCACCACCGTTGCCCTGCAGGATGACGGCAGCGTGGGCTTTGTGCAGCCCATCGGCGAGAAGCCCGACCCCACCCGCACCGTTGATGCCCGTTCGCAGGCCAACTTCGGCGTGGGCGCCTTCCTCCTGGCAGCGTGCGAGCACCTGCGCTTTGAAGCAGGTTCTGTAGGCGGCGTTGGCAACGCCACAAAAATAACGGTGAGCATCGCCAACGAGAGCAACGAGTTCCGCCAGCAGGTGGTGGAGCTTGATGCCGGCGAGGTCTTCGCCCGTCTGGGCATCCCCGGTGGCCGCCAGTTCATCGTGCGCGACCCTGCCGGTCTGGAACTGCCCTACCAGCTCACCTACGACGAAAAGGTGCTCATCGATGCGGGTGTCAGTCCTCGTGCCACGCTGCGCATCACGCTGGAGAAAGGCACGCCGCAGGTCTTCAAGACCGTATGCTATGGGCGCATCTATCCTGAGCGCAAGGATGACTATGCCTGGGAAAATGACCGTGGTGCCTACCGCGTCTATGGCCCTGCCCTGCAACGGACTGGCGAGCGCAGCTACGGCATCGACGTCTGGTCGAAGAACACCCCCGAGCTCGTCGTGGAGCAGCGCTACTGGACAGAGGACGTCATCATGATGCCCACCGTGGAGCGGCTGCGCCGGGAGAACCGTCAGCAGGGCGACTCCCTCTATCGCACCATCTCCTACCACCATGACCACGGCCGTGGCATGGATCTCTATAAGGTAGGTCCAACCCTGGGCTGTGGCTCCCCGGCATTGATGCAAGGCGGCGAACTCGTCTATCCCTATTGTTTCACCGACTACGAGGTGCTCGACAACGGACCGTTGCGCACTACCGTCCTGCTCAATTATGAGAAGAAGGCCTTCCAGGGCGACAGCATCACCGAGCACCGCATCATCAGTCTGGACAAAGGCAGCAACTTCTGCCGCTGCACCGTCTGGTACACAGGCATGAAGCAGCCTGCTAAGCTGGCCTCCGGCGTGGTCATACATAGTGAGGACAAGGAAAGCGTCGTCTTGGGCAAGGACTACGTGGCATACGCCGACCCGACCGACAATCCCCGTGTGAACAACAGCCAGCTCTTCGTCGCCACCATCTACCCCAAGGGTGCAGTCGAGACCCGCAAGCAGCTTTTCAGCCAGCCGTCAGGCGGCAACGAGGGGCATGCGCTGGGCATCGTCAACGACTATCGTGGCGAGCGCTACACCTACTACTTTGGCTCCGCCTGGTCGAAGGGCGACATCCGCACCATGGGTGAGTGGCAGCAGCGCATAGACTGGACGTTGCGCTCCCTCCGTCAGCCTATGACCGTCACCATGCAATAATATTGGCAATGATATGTCAGTTGACCTAGAACATCTTCTCCGGCGGTAGCCACTCCCTTCAAGGGGAGGGTTTACCGCCGGAGAAGAATTTCTGGTTCAACAGCTATGTCAATGCTTTTAAAAAACGGTTTGATGTTTGGCCAGACCGTTTTTTGGGGCTTATCTTTGCGCCCAGGAACAGACGGGCGTTCCCGCCTTTTACATTTTTACTTCGCGCGAGCACGCGCGTATTACGCGCGCGAAAAAGGGCGCTACTCGCGCTACTTTTGTACTAAACAACCCGTCTGTCAAACAGTTACCGGTAGCTACAGCCCCCATTTTGGTGCTACTCTTGTAGCTACAGTGGTCCTGCTGACATATACTGCCGCCGTTTGTATAAATACTGCCGCCGTTTGGAAAAATACTGCCGCCATTTGAAAAAATACTAACGCCGTTTGGAAAAATACTGCCGCCGTTTGGAAGATAACTCCAGTGTAGCTACAATAGTAGCTCCAAAATTCAGCCTATAGCTACAATCAACCGCCTGCTAATCAGTTCGTTCGCCCCCAATGTAGCGCGAGTAGCTCGACTTTTCTCTCTTTTCTTATTTGTAAAGTCGTGGATATGGGATATACCCCTCCCCTTGAGGGGAGGGGAGCGCCATGCGGAGAAGCTAATCATTGGTCAGTTTCTTCAGTACCTACTGCTATATCATTGCCATAAGTAGACCCTGTGTCGAAGGGGCAAGTCGGGGCACTGATAGTTGTTTTAGGGTTTCAGTTCAGGCCATCCGTCTGCCGTCCAGGAGATGGTGCGCTGGATGAGCATGGCGGCGCCGTTCTGCGTGGCGCTGTAGCCGTGGCAGACGAAGATGTCCTCTCCGTCGAAGTTGTAGGCGGCGCAGTGGCCGGCTGCTTCCCATTGCTTTTTGTCGCCCTCCAGGAAGAGCGTGCCGCCGCCGTTGGCCATGTCCTTACCTGTACGGTCGAGATAGGGGCCGTCGACGGTCTTGCTGCGTCCGACGGCCACACGGTAGTTGCTCTTGGCACCCCGGCAGCAGTAGTCCCACGACACGAAGAGATAGTAATAGCCATTGTGACGGAAGATGAACGGTGCCTCGATGGCATTCGTACCCGCATGCTGCGACGTGGGGTTTGGCTCCGAGGGCTTGTAGCTCGGGTCATAGCGGCGGGCGACGGTGCGGGGCTTCACGCCCTGGGCAATGTGCATGGTCGAGTCGAGGCGGGCCAGCTGGATGCCGTCCCAGAATGAGCCCCAGACGAGCCACGGCTGGTCGTTGTCGTCGATGACGAAGTTCGGGTCGATGGCGTTCCAGTTGTCGCGCTTCTCCCGCGAGGTCACGATGCATCCCTCGTCCTTCCACATATTTGCTCTCAGCGAGCGGCTGCTTAGCAGGCCGATGGCCGAGCCGTTCTTGCCGAAGGTGGAACAGCTGTAGGCCATCCACCAGCGGCCGTGCCACTGGATGACATCGGGTGCCCAGACGTGACTGCTGAAGCCGGGCACGGAGTCTGTCGTCCAGCCGGGGATGACGGTCATCACGGGCTGCGGGAGCACCGTCCATGTCTTACGGTCTTTCGATGTCATCTGCTGGATGCCCATGCCTGTGGCGTAGATGTAATAGGTGTCACCGTCCTTGGCCATCACGGGGTCGTGCACCATGGGTGTCTCAGTAGTGAATGCCTCGCGCTGAAAGCCTCGGCGCGGCCCCTGTGCGGCGGCCGTCTGACAAATGGCAGCAAGTGCCATTGTGAAAAAAATCTTGTTTGTCATGAGATAATTAGTTTAGTTGTTTTGCAAGGTAAGGATTCATGGGGCTATGAGCCTGACTTGTGAGTTCAGACCGCTGGGCATGGGCTGCCACTGGTCGTAAAGCGTGCGCTTGTAGTTGATGTCGACAACATTTATCTCCTCCATCTTGCGCCAGGGGACAGCGCGGCGGTCGAGGTCAGCAATGCGGTTGGCGGGCAGGTTGGTCACTTCTATGCGCAGCTCATTGTCGCCCTCTTTTAATGTGTTTTTCGTGTCGAGAATGAAAGGCACGCTCCACGCACAGCCGATGAACTGGCCGTTGATGTAGACGCGGGCCGACTCTCGGACGTCACCCAGGTCTATCTTCCACCGGCCGTCGCCCAGATTCTTTTTCGTGAGACGGAAGCGGGTGGTGTAGACGCCTGTTCCCATCACGGTGCGTGTCTGCTCGTCGATAGTTTCCCAGCTCTGGAGTTTGCCGAGGTTGTAGGTCTTGCCCACCTTGGGCGTCTCCCCGGTGAACGTCAGCGTCCAGGGGCCGTTGAGGGGGAGTTCGGAGCGGAGTGTTGGGCGCAGAGCGTCGGCGGCTGTCGCTCCCTTCTCTGCTCCAGCGGGAAGGCTGTCGAAGGTCTGCAGAATCATCGACTCTCCGCTGCGCAGGCTGACGAGGATGCCGTCGGCACCGAACTGTGCGGGGATGATGTCACCGTTCAGGGGATTGAACCACACGGCATCCTTGAAGTCTACAGCCAGCGGCACCATGCTCTCGATGTCGTCGGGTGTCAGGTTAGCCATGAAGTAGTGGTAGCCCGTGGGGTTCTTGCGGCGAATGGCTTTCAGTCCGCACTTGGTCTTGACGGACTCGGGGCGGGCGGCTTTCTGCAGCTCGATGGTGCTGGCGTTGCGGAAGATGTGTGCTCCCTGCGCTTTCAGCTGGTCGATGTGTTGCTTCACCTTTTCGGGCATGTTGCCGCTGCCGGGGATGATCAGTCCCTTGTAGCGGGTGCCGGCCTTAGTGACGAGCATGCCGTCGTGAAGGCTGACGCCCATCAGCAGTTGCTCGGAGATGTAGTCGCAGTCGAAGCCGGCACGGTCGATGTCGAGGATGGTCTTGATGAACTCAGGTGCCAGGCTGCCCATGGCGTGGATGCTGAACTGCATGAGCAGCCTGCCGGGATTTTTCTTCCACATGTCGCGCACGGGCAGCAGCACGAGGAAGTCGTTGTCGGGCTGTCCCCACTGCAGGAAACTCTGGCAGCGCTCCACATACTGCATGAAGTAGGGAGCGTCGCGCCAGATGGTGTTCGTAGGCGACATGTCGATGGAGGCGTAGAACTTCCAGCCGGGCCATTCGTCGTTGCGGGGCGAATAGCAGGTGCCGTGGAAGAACATGCGGTTCACGCCAGCGCAGAACATCAGGTCGAGGTCGGGCTTCAACTGCGAGAGCGAGGTGCGGAAGTGCTCCGTCAGCCAGGTGAAGGTCTCGCTCGAGGTGTAGGGCTTGCCGCAGACGTGGGCTGCCGACGGGGCGTACTTGAACATGGAGTAGTCGGAGTCGTTCTTGCGTGTCTTGCCGGGGTCGGTGCGCAGGCCCTTGATGCCGAACTCCGAGAGTCCGAAGCCCTCGATTTCGGGGATGTCGACGGCGGCGTAGCAGTCGATGAGGTTGGCGGGCGAGCCGTGTGCCTGGTTGCGGGTGATGGCGCCATGACGGTGTGCCCAGGCCGTCCATTGCTCGGTGAAGTTCTCCAGCAGGAGGTCGCCCAGCGTCTCGCGGTAGTCAACGAGCGTGCTCTGCCCTGCTAGCAGCTCAGGCAGGTGCTCTTCCAGCTTATACCCCCTGCGCTTCTCGAACTCCTCGAAGAGCGTAGGTGTCCACGTGGCGTCGCTCACTTCGTAGGAGTCGTTGAAGAAGGTATGCGGATAGGGTGTCTTCGTGCGTTCAAAAGCCTGCTCGATATGGTGTAGATAGTTTGCCACCGCCCGACGGTCGAAATGGTCGATGACCAGCCCCTCGCCACCCGGTGCAGCCCGCTTTACCTTCATCACGCCATAGCGGACGAAGACGGCTATGACGCGCCATTTACTGCTGTCGCCGGTGCCTTGGGGCGCAGTCCACGTCAGTTGTCCGTCGCTTACTGCCGCTGTCACGTCTATGGCTTTGTCTTCGCCATAGACCATGACCTTTTGTAGACGGCTGTACTTGCGGTCGCGCTCAGGCACTTCGAGCCGCAGCCCCTCAACGCTGTTGCCGGTAAACGCCGTGTCGACGAACAGCACCTTGCAGGCGCTCTCCTCCAGTGGCACCCACGGCCCGCCGAAGGGCCAGCCTGTACCTGTGGCCATGTCCAGCTCGATGCCGTTCTGCCGGCATTGCTCCTGGGTATAGCGTAGCATCTCCATCCACTTGTCGCTCAGGTAGGGGATGTTGTTGGCCTCGTTGCCCTGCACGCCGTAGATGGGCGTAATCTCCACGGCTCCGATGCCATGCTTGGCATATTCCTGCAGGTTCCACTGCAGGTTCTCCTTGTCTACTGCCGAGCCCAGCCACCACCAGCGTGTGCCGGGCTTAGCCTCTGCCGTTGGGGTAGGCCAGGATTGCGCCCCTGCGGGGCTAAATGATAAATGAAAAATGATAAATGATAAACTTAGCGAGGGGATGCTCCTATTGATTAGTGAGGAAATGCTCCTTAAAGAGAAAAAATGTTTCATAGACTGTTCTTTTTTGTGGTTTTGATAGTTGAGATAAGCAATCTGATTATTTCGTCGAGGTCAGGACGGAGTGATTGATATTCTTTGTGGTTAAAAAAATGCGTCTTGTGAAGAAGTACCAGCCAAAATGAGGTTTCGCTTGCTTCTTTCAACGATATGCTCATCTTGCTGACAAAATCGGCTCGGCTTTGTCCTTGGATTGCTTCATGAACGTTGGCACCGATACTTGTTCCACTTTTGAACATCTGTTTTGACATAGTATTTTAACAAGATAATTATAGCAATTCACTATTCTTATAGCAAACGTAATGGTCTTATCGGCTAATACATTATTTTGCGTCATACCAATCTGCAAAGTTTATCATTATCATTAATCATTTGGCAGCAATATATCAGTTGACCTGAATTTACTGTTCCGCATGGCGCTCCCCTCCCCTCAATGGTAGGGGTAGGGGTGAGGTCGGTAATATTCTTTCAACGAATCTACCAGCGGCTGTTTTTCTCCGTGGAAAAAGTTACAGACCCCACCCCTGCCCCTCCCCTTGAAGGGAGGGGAGCGGCTACCGCCGGAGAGGAATTCCTGGGTCAACAGCTATATTATTGCCTATCATTTATCATTTATCATTTAGGCCGCAGGCCGCATTTATCATTTATCATTTATCATTTATCATTTAGGCCGCAGGCCGCATTTATCATTTATCATTTATCATTTATCATTTAGGCCGCAGGCCGCATTCCGCTAGTTTCCGTCCGGCTTCATGTTTTCTGTCATCGGCGATGGTGCCCACTCGAAGGTGTGCCAGTCGTCGGGACGTGCGGGGTCGAAGTCCTGCCAGTCGGGGCGCAGGTGTTGTGCGAGTGGCAGTCCGAGCTGCTTTATGCCCATCACCACGCACTTCGCCACCTCGTAGGCGCCGTAGGGATTGAAATGCGTGTTGTCGGCCAGTGCCTTCGGCTGGTTGGGGAAGGTGTTGGCAGGATAGTGCACCAGCGCGCGCTTGCTGTCCTCGACGCCTAGGGTCTCGAAGAAGGTCTTCGTCATTGCGTTCAGGTCGATGAGGGGCACATGCTCTCGACTGGCCACCTCCTTCATGGCGGCGGGGAAGTCGCCGTGAGTGTTTTTCAGCGTCTTCTGGTTGTCGTCGAAGGCCCGTCGCTGTGTGGGTGTGATGAATACTATCTGCGCTCCCTTGGCCCGCACCTTGTCGATGAATATCTTCAGCTGGTACTGGTAGTGGTACCATGCGCCGTCGCCGGGCTGGTGCTCTTTCTCGTCGTTATGACCGAACTCCACCATGACATAGTCGCCCTTCCTCAGCGTCTGCAGAATCTTGTCCAGACGGAACGAGCCGATGAAGGTGCGGGCGGTGAGGCCGCTCTCGGCGTGGTTGCTGACGGCCACCCCTGGGCCAAGCCATCGGGTGATCATCTGTCCCCACGAGGCCCACGGCTCATAGTTCTGGTCGACGACGGTAGAGTTTCCGCATAGGTAGACGGTGGGAACGTCGGCCGGCTCGATGTGTATGCTGCTCACTGCGGGCTGAGGCCCGTTGAACTCCAGCGTCAGCTTGTCGTCCCAGGCCAGATAGTCTTTCTCCCGCTCCTTGATTTTCACCCGCCTGTCGCCCTCGATGAGCGTCGACCGCTTGTTCACCACAAACTCTACGGTCTGCGTGTCTTTCTTCTTCGCCGTCAGCACATGTTCTGCCATCAGTCGGCGCCCCTCGGCACGCACGGTGGTGTTTCCCCCTTTCACGCCTCCCAGCCCAATGCGCACCCGATAGTTGCCGTCGGGCACCCTCACGGAGAAGTAGAAAGGCCTCGCCGCAGGTTTCCTCACGTCGGGAGCCGGCAGGAGGTCGTAGCCGTAGCCATCCTGTTCGTTATAAACGGGTTGAGGCTTCGTCAGGTCGAAGTCGAAGGTCTGGGCCTGAGAAGTGTGAAACGGGAGGAGACTGACGGCGACGATGGCCACCACGCTCCGAAACGATTTTGCTGTCATCTTTTTCATACGCCTGCGCATAAGTATTTCGCCTACAAAGTTATGCTTTTTTTTTGGAATAATTGCCACAAATGAAAAAAAAAGTTTGCTGTTCGTGTAGTTTTTCGTATCTTTGTCGCGTCTAATGGGCAAAAAGATTCAGAAAAAAACAGACAAGACGATGAATGCATCAGTAGAAAGACAGTTTGCGCAAACCGTTGCCGAGCACAAGAGCACCATCTACACCGTGTGCTACATGTTCTCGCAAGATGCCGACGAGGTGAACGACCTGTTCCAGGAGGTACTAGTCAATCTTTGGAAAGGCTTCGAGGGCTTCGAGCATCGCAGCGACATCCGGACGTGGATCTATCGCGTGGCCCTCAACACCTGTATCTCTCTCGACAGGAAGAAGAAGCGAGCGGCAGAAGTCCGGCTGACGATGGACATCAACCTCTTTGAAGACCGCGACGAAGACACACGCCAGGTGGACATGCTCCACAAGCGCATCTCCAAGCTGCAGCCCTTCGACCGAGCCATTGTCCTGCTTTGGCTGGAGAATCTCCCCTACGACGAGATCGGCCAGATTGTCGGTATCTCTGCCAAGAATGTCAGCGTCCGTCTGTTCAGAATCAGAGAACAGTTGAAAAAAATGTCAAACGATTAAAACTTACCCACCCATGATGAACAATGATTTCGAAATGGAGAACATGCGTCAGCAGATGACCATGCTCAAGAATAAGCTCAACGAGCAGCAGATAGTGAACGACCACCTCATGCGCCGTTCGATGAAGAAAGAGGTGAACGTCATTAACCGTCGCTACTACATCCTCATGGCCCTCGGCGTGCTGATGGTTCCCTACGGCTACTGGGTCTTCGTCAAGCTCTCTGACTTCTCCGTCGCTTTCTGGATTGGCACCAGCATCTTCATGCTCGTCTGTGTCGGAGCCACCTTCTACAACAGCCGCAAAATCAGCGACCCGGGGTTGATGAGCCACAGTCTGGTGGAGGCCCGCAAGAAAGTGGCCAGCGCCAAGAAGTTCGACTGCGACTGGCTGCTCTTCGGCATCCCCGCCGTCATCCTCTGGCTCGGATGGTTTCTGTACGAAGCCTGGCAGCAGGACCACGACTATGCCAACCCCCTCCTCTGGGCCGGATGTGTCGGCGCCATCCTCGGCGGCATCGTCGGCTTCAAGACCCACTTCACGACCCAGCACCAGTATCAGGAGATTATCGACCAGATAGAGGATATCACCTCGGAGAGTGAGCCAGAGTGAATGCCCTCGGGTAAAAACACCCACAAAGTTTTGCGGCGTTTGCGGCGTTTGCGGCAGCAGCCGAAAACACTGGGGTTTTGAGAGATTTGACACCTAAAAAACACCCTAGGTATACCTCGTTTTTGCACACTTCCTGCAGGAGTGTGCAAAAATTTGTAGTTCAGTAATTTTTCTTTACTTTGCAGCGATGAAGCGTCACGCCATAGCTGTAGTCCTGATGACCGCTTTTGACCGCCGCAATGTCGAGCAACGAACCTGCCCCATCTTCTGAAACCCGCCATTTTTCGGCTGAACCCGACGATTCTACCCGAATCACTGTCAACATCGACTCTGCTTGTGCTGGGCAGGAATTTTTGCACTTCTGAGCGCACTTCCGGTCTATTTACAGGGAAACCGCGCGATTCACGTACATATATAATTGAGCGCACACGCGAGAAAAAAATCGCAAAAATAGCCCAATTAACATTTTTTTTCATTAGCATTGTATTTTCTACCTTTGTACCCGAGTTTTTTGCTGCTTGCCGCAAACGCCGCAAAATTTTCTACCCATTTTGCACCTCTGCGCGCTGTCCACGGGTGTGAATTTTGCGAAATTTTATTTTTATAAATATATATATTATAATATATATATTTATAAACACATA
>JAILFU010000030.1 GCA_024697405.1 Prevotella sp. | reverse complement strand
CACGGCTCGGAGGATGGAGCGGCTACATGTCAGCCCATGGGAGACCGGGATATATCACCATGAAGAGGGGACTTGAGAGGTTCAGCCAGCACCTCGAAATCATAGCCTTCGCAAGGGCCAGAGATGTGTATAAAGAGTAGTCCCCTCAAGGGGAGGGGTAGGGGTGGGGTCTGTAATATCCTCAGCGAATCTGTTATTGGCTGTGTTTTCTCGGCGGATAAAGTTAGAGACCCCACCCCTGCCCCGGCTTCGCCCCACCGTCGCTTCGCTCCCCAATTGCTCCCTCCTCGCAATTGCCTTGAGGGGAGGGGAAAGGCGGGTAGGCGACCCCAGGTCGGGTGCTCGACCGCAGGTCGCTTGCTACCAAAGGGACGCAAGAATGCGGCTACCGCCGTAGAAGAATTCCTGGGTCAACTGCTATATCATTGCCTAATATTTTCCATAATTAGCGAATAACAATTTTCCATAATTAGTGAATAATCTTTTCCACAATTAGTGAATAACATTCTCCATAATTAGTGTTTTTTTTGGCGATTACTTATTCATAAATTTGGCTGTTCCAATAAGTTTGTTTACCTTTGCAGTGTTCATTTCGAAACAACGAAACCAGACATGAATACAAACAGACACTGGCTCTACCCCTGGCTCATTCCCTTTCTCTGCCTGCTGACAGGGGGCCTTGCGCTGGCAGCGTTTGAGCAGGACTACCTGTGGACAGCACAGGAGCACAGCCTGTTTCTGCATACGCCGCTGTTCTTCCGGCAGTGCATGGCCGTGCCCGGCGGGCTGCTCTCCTGGGCTGGCGCATGGCTCACGCAGTTCTTCTATCACCCGCTGGCAGGCATAGTACTGCTGTGCCTGCTGTGGGCCGTCGTGATAGGACTGCTGAAGGTGGCGTTCCGCATTCCCGGACGGTGGCTGTGGCTGACGCTCATCCCCGTGGGCTGTCTGCTGGCGGCTGACGTTGAGCTGGGCTACTGGATATACTTCCTGAAACTGCGCGGCCACCTGTTCGTGCCCACGTTGGGCGTGATGGTCGTGGCATTGCTGGTGTGGATGCACCGGTCGCTGCCGCGCTTCCGTCTGCCGCTCATTGTCGTCACGGCCTGCGCCGGCTATCCGCTGTTCGGATTCTACGGTCTGCTAGGCGCGATGCTAAATATAATATATGAAATAAAAAACATAAAACTGGGGCGGGCTCTGACCCTCACGGCGGCCGTGGCGGCCGTGGCGGTCGTGCCGCTGATCTATTACCATACGCTTTACCACCAGACACCGCTGGAGAACATGTGGTGGACGGCGCTGCCCGTCTTTGTGCACAACGGCGTCGGCGACCGCTGGCTCTATGTGCCCTACGTGGTGATGGTGCTGTGGATGGTGGCGATGCTGTGGCGGCCCCGTCTGCCGAAGCGGGCTGTCTGGCTGGGAGCGTTGCTTCCGCTGGTCATCGTAGTATGGGCATGGAACAAGGACGGCAACTTCCACCGCGAGCTAACCATGAGCCGGCAGATGGCACAGCAGGACTGGAGCGGCATGCTGGCCACCATCGGCGGGGCCAAGGGCGAGCCGACGCGCGCCATGAGCATGATGAAGAACCTGGCGCTGCAGCGGCTGGGAAGGATCAGCGAGATGAACAGCTGGCCCGACGGCTTTGCCCGTCCCGACGCGCCCTTCCCCGTGCATGCGGTGCACACCGTAGGGAAGATGCTCTACCTGGAATATGGCATCCCCAACTACTGCTACCGCTGGTGCATGGAGGACGGCGTGGAGTATGGCTGGACGGCAGAGGAGCTGAAGCTGATGGTGAAATGCTCGCTGCTCAACCGCGAGCCGGTGGCGGCACAGCGTTACCTCTCGCTGCTGAAGAAGACCGACTTCCACCGTCAGTGGGCAAAGAAATACGAAGCCTACGTGCGCCAGCCGGCGCTCGTGGCCCAAGACCCGGAGTTCAAGGCCATCTTCCCCCTGCTGCGCGACGACGACTTCCTCACCAGCGACCAGTCGCAGCTGGAGCCGTTCCTCATCGAGCACCTGGCCAGCTCGACGGGCGACACGCCCGAGCAGCAGGAGCTGAGTAACATCTACTTCAAGCTATACCTTAACAGATACAAGTATGCGGAGAAATGAAGAAAATGAGAGAATGAGAAAATGAGAGAATGAGAAAATGAGAAATGAAGAAAATGAGAAATGAAGAAAATGAGAAAATGATGAAGCAATACGTAAATAAACACAGGACTATGGGCAATAGAACATGGAGAATGATAAGTCGCGCAGCATTTCTCATTTTCTCATTTTCTCATTTTCTCATTTTCTCAATTTCCTGTAGCGGGCCGCAGCTGCCTGAACAATTCAGCGAGGCCAATGTATTGCCGAAAATTTATCCAGACTACACCGATGTCACCGTGCCCGTCAATATCGCCCCGCTGTGCTTCGAGCTGCTCAATGAGGCCGACGAGGCCGTTGCCCGTTTCTCTGCTGGCGACGCCGAACTGCTGGTGGAAGGCAGGAAGGTGCGGCCCGACATCGACGAGTGGCGCCGGCTGACAGCCCAGGCCAGCGGCGGGAGCATCAGCGTAGAGGTGTTTGCCGGTCACGACGGGCAGTGGCTGCGCTTCAAGCCCTTCGCCATCCATGTCTCGCCCGACAGCATCGACCCCTGGCTGAGCTACCGCCTCATCTCACCCTCCTACGTCTCCTACGAGGAGCTGACCATCAACCAGCGCTGCCTGGAGAACTTCGACGAGGCGGTCATCGCCGACAACATGCTCTGCTCGACGGAGAGCGGCGGACAGTGCATCAACTGCCACAGCTTTCAGAACTACAACCCGCAGCGCATGCAGCTGCACGCCCGGCAGACCCACGGCGGCACCCTCATCGCCTACGACGGACAGCTGGAGAAGATGCCCGCCTCTCTCCCCCGCACCCCCGTCTATCCCGCCTGGCACCCCACGGAGCGGCTCATCGCCTACTCCACGAACAGCACGGTGCAGGCTTTCCACACCGTGGACGTAGACAAGATAGAGGTCTACGACTCGCAAAGCGCCCTTCTGCTCTACGACATCGACCGCCAGCAGATGAGCGTCGTAGAAGACCTGCCCGACGAGATGGAGACCTTCCCCGCCTGGGCTCCCGACGGGCGCAGCCTCTACTATTGCAGCGCCCACTTTGAATACGAGGCCGACAGCATCGACCTGGAGGAGGTCACCCTGCGGGCCGAGGAGCTGAAATACAACATCTACCGCCGGAGCTTCGACCCCGTCAGCCGCCAGTTCGGCGAGCGCGAGCTGGTGTTCTGCGCCGACAGCCTGCCTGCCTCTGCCACAGGGAAAGCAGCCGAAGGAAAGGAGGGAGGAAGCGCCACGCTGCCCCGCATCTCGCCCGACGGCCGCTGGCTGATGTTCACCATGGGCCGCTATGGCACCTTCCACATCTGGCACCGTGATGCCGACCTGTGGATGATGGAGCTAGACTCCCTCCGGGCCACCCCGACGGAGAGGGATTCTTCCCTCTTTTGGCCAAAGGCTACGGACGGACAGTTAAGAGTGAGGAATATGGATGAGCTGAACTCCTTGAATGCCGAGAGCTACCACTCCTGGAGCAGCAACGGGCGCTGGGTGGTGTTCTCCTCGAGGCGGCACGACGGAGTCTTCACCCGTCCCTTCTTCGCCCATATCGACGAGGACGGCCGTGGTAGCAAGCCTTTCGAGCTGCCCACGGCCGACCCCGACCTGCATCTTCAACTGCTGAAGAGCTATAATGTGCCTGAGCTGATGCGCGGGCCTGTCAGCCTCACGCCCCATCAGATTGCCGCCAAGCTGAAAGAGGAATAGCCCTACTCATACAGCCGGAACATGCGCTCCATAGGCTGCCACTTCTCGTCGCTCCGCGCATCGGCGGCACAGCCTTGGAACTTGGCTACGAAAGCCTCCCACTCCGCCTGGCGGGGCAAGGTGGCCAGCCGGTCCATCGCCTCCTGCCAGTTGAAGTCGGCTGGCGCATCGACAATCATCACCAGCTTGCTGCCCAGGATGTAAATCTCCATCTCCAGGATGCCCACCTGACGGATGCCATCGCGCACCTCCTTCCAGCTGTACTCCTGGCTGTGCCACTTGCGGTACTGAGCCACCAGCTCCGGGGCGTCGTTGATTTCCAGAAATTGCACGTAGCGCTTGATCTTCCCGTCGGAGAGTGACTGTAAATATCCTTCCATACCGCCCGCAGTATCAGCTGAAGTCCACGAGGATGCGGAACACCTTGCCGGGATTCTGGCTCCACCAGCGCATGGTGTCGAGTGCCTCCTCGGGCTTGATGACCTTCGTAATCAACTCGTCGGTCGGACAATCGTTGCTCTCCAGATAGCGTATGACGGCACGGAAATCCTGCGGCATGGCGTTGCGCGAGCCACGGATGTCGAGCTCCTTCTGTACGAAGTACTTCGTCTGCAGCGACACCTCGCTCTTGGCATAGCCGATGCAGGCCACACGGCCCGTGAAAGCCACCTCGTTGACGGCCATCTGGTAGGTGGGCACACTGCCTACAGCCTCGATGACCACGTCGGGGCCGAAGCCGCCAGTCAGCTCCTGCAGGCGCTGGTGGACGTCCTCCTCCTTGGTGTTCACGGCGTAGGCGGCTCCCATCTTCTTGGCAAGTGCCAGCTTCTCGTCGTCGATGTCGGCGGCAATGACGGTGGCGCCACGCAGGGCGGCACGGACTATAGCCCCCATGCCCACCATGCCGCAGCCGATGACCATCACCGTGTCGATGTCGGTCACCTGTGCACGGCTCACGGCGTGGAAGCCGACGCTCATCGGCTCCACGAGGGCCGTCACCTTCGGCGAAAGGCTTCCGGCGGGGATGATTTTCTCCCAAGGCAGCACGATGTATTCCTTCATGGCACCGTTGCGCTGTACGCCCAGCGTCTCGTTGTGCTGGCAGGCGTTCACCCGCCCGTTGCGGCAGGAGGCGCACTTGCCGCAGTTGGTATAGGGGTTGCAGGTGACCACCATGCCCGGCTTCAGGCTGTCGGGCACGCCACAGCCCACGGCCTCGATGACGGCTCCCACCTCATGACCGGGGATGACGGGGTTCAAGGCCATCGTGTTGCGGCCCATGAAAGTGTTGATGTCTGAGCCGCAGAAGCCCACGTAGCATAGCTTCAGCAGCACTTCGTCCTGGGCGGGCACCTGGGGCTTCTCCATGTCAATGACATTCAGCTCTTGGCTGTGTGTGATTTGTATTGCTTTCATCTCTTTTATTTACTATTTGACAATTTACTATTTACTATTTATTTGATTATTTATGCGGCGAGGCATTCTTCATTCTTCACCTATCATTTCCTCTCCATCCGGTAGCCGTAGAGGGTGACGATGACGAAGCAGATGAAGGGCAGGACGAACGAGAAGTTGGTGGCGGGGAAACCGCTGAAGACCGTTCCCTGGTCGATGATGGCAGCCTGCAGCGGCGGGAGCACGGAGCCGCCAAGGATGGCCATGATGAGGCCGGCAGCACCGAACTTAGCATCGTCGCCCATGCCGTCGAGGGCAATGCCATAGATGGTGGGGAACATGAGCGACATGCAGCCGCTGATGCATACCAGGCAGTAGACCCCCATGCGGTTCTGGAACAGGATAACCCCCACCGTGAAGACCATTGCCAAAATGCCGAAGATGGCCAGCAGCTTGGCCGGCTTCAGCCACTTCATGAGGTAGGTGGCAATGAAGCGCGAGCAGATAAAGAAAATCATGGCGTAGATGTTGAAGCGCTGCGACAGCACCTCGGCATCCTGCTCACCCATGCCCTCGGCCATGAATACGCGCGTACCATATTGTATAATAAAGGTCCAGCACATGATCTGTGCCCCGACATAGAAGAACTGCGCAATGACGCCCTCGCGGTAGTACTTCAGGGAGAAGATACGCTTCAGCGTGGGCAGGAAATGGATGTCCTTCGACTGGTCGCCGTTCTTGGGCATCTTGGAGAAGAAGATGACGAGGAACATAGCCACGATGACCAGGCCAATGATGAGATAGGGCGAGATGAGCACGCTGAGGTCTTGCTCCTTCATCGCCTCAAACTCCGCACCGTCCAGCAGGGCACGCTCATCGCTGCTCATAGGGTTGAGCCGGGCCTGGATGAAGTTCATGGCCACGAACATGCCGATGATGGAGCCGCAGGGGTTGAAGCACTGCGCCATGTTCAGGCGGCGCGTGGCCGTCTCCGGCGCACCCATTGACAGGATGTAGGGGTTGCAGCTCGTCTCCAGAAACGACAGGCCACAGGTCATGATAAAGTAGGCGATGAGGAAACAGCCGTAGACGCCCACCGCCTTGGCCGGGAAGAACAGCAGGGCGCCGGTGGCATAGAGGCCGAGGCCCATGAGCACACCCGACTTATAGCTGAACTTGCGGATGAAGATGGCAGCCGGGAAGGCCATGCAGAAATAGCCTCCATAGAAGGCCACCTGCACCAGTGCCCCCTCGGTGACGCTCATGCGGAAAATCTTGGAGAATGCTTTCACCATCGGGTTGGTGATGTCGTTGGCAAAGCCCCACAGGGCAAAACACAGCGTCACAAGGATGAACGGGATGAGGATGTTCCTCTCAATTAACTTTGCTTTCATTTGATTACACGTATTATTGTTTTGATTATTCTATATACCAAAGACAAAACTGACGGCAGCATAGAGCTGTGAAGCCAGGACATAGAGCATCAGTAGGGGAGCGGCAGCGGCGATACCGCCGGTGAGCGACTGACAGACGTCGGAAAGGGAGAGGAAACGGCGCGATACCACACCATAGACCGTGGAAAGCAGTATCAGGCCGAAAGCCACCACAGGCACCAGCGCACGGCTGAAAGGCGAAGGCCACAGACGGCCTGTGGCAGAAAGCAGCACGGCATGGGGCGTAACGGTGAGCAGCAGTATCACTCCGACATAGAGCACCAGCATGACTACAAGGAGGAAACTCCCCCTGCGTCCTCCAAAAGGTCGCTTATAGCCAGACTGGCCGGGGCTGTCGTTCATCCTGCGCGTGACGAAAGGCAGATATTGCAGCAGGCCGCTCTGGCTCAGGCATCCCCAGGCCATCGACAGCAACAGCAGCCACACCAGCAGCGGATGGCGCACCACGTCGACGAAGCCACCGAAGAAGAAGCGGATGCCCTCGGACGAGAGCAGCGAGTGCACCCCCTCGCCCATCGTGGCCGACAGCAGCCACGACAGCAGCACCAGCACCACGAATGCCAGCACCAGCGCCAACGCGATATATGCAATCACTTTCTTCATAACTCAATATTGCCCACCTCCTACCCCATCCTCCTCGGAGGCCTACGGCAAGGATGGAGGAATCCCTCCCCTTTGGGGAGGTTAGGAGGGGTTTTTAGCTCCGTCTTACTCCTCGTCTGGCTCGAGATTGTCGAGGTCGATGATGTGCAGCTGCAGGGCACGCACCACCAGGCGGGTGGCATTGACGCTGCGGCCGTCGGGGAAGAGTTTCTGCACCAGCTCGTTCTGCCGCTTCTCCAGACTCTTCACACCGAAGGGCATGCCCCGCAGCTGGGTAATCTGGTCTTTCGTGTAGCCCAGGGCCAGATGGCGGAGGAAACGCTCGTCGTACTCGTCGATCTCGTAGTTCACCAGCGCTTCCTGCTGGGCCAGCTGCGAGCCGACGCTGTGTTTGAAGCGGTCGACAATCTTCTTCAGGATAGGCTCGTTGAACACCAGCTGCTTGCCCGACATGACGGCTACGACATCGTTGCGTGTCAGCAGCTCGCCCGTCTTCAGGATGATGCCGTCGGCACCGGCGTCGAGCACATCGACCCACAGCTTCTCGTTCAGGATCTCGCCGGTAAAGATAAGCACACGCACCTGCGGGTACATGTCTTTTGTCTGGCGGCAGATTTCCACGCCGACGGTGGTGGAGCCTCCCAGCCCCAAGTCGAGCAGCACCAGGTCGGGCAGCTGCTGCTTCAGGAGGCGCCAATAGGCCGTCTCGTTGTCGGCGGTGCCAATGACCTCTGCTTCGGGAATGTCGTTACGGATGATTCCCAGCGTACCTTTCAGCTCCAGGGGTACGTCCTCTACGATAATGACTTTGAATGGTTCCATCTAGTATATTTACTATTTGACAATTTACTATTTACTATTTATTTTTCCATTTTATTATTTAGGCGGCAGCGCATTCCACATCCTTCATTTCTTCGCCCTTGGCAGGGTGATGATGATTCTTGTCTGGCTGGCCTCGTCCAGTTCTGCACGGATGGCACAGCCTCGGCGGTTGGTGGCCTCGCCATGGTCGCGCACTATCTGGCGGCAGAGCAGGAAGGGGATGTTGGCGGCAGCGGGCGTGAAGAGCTGGGCGGCCTCCTGCTCAGTGAGCTGCAGCTGCGGCATGCTTACGGTACACACCACGTACTTGTCGTCCTTTGACTGATAGCTGACGTCGGGCTTCTTCCCGCCCGACTGCTTGCGCAGCAGTTCAAACAGATAGCCGATGAGCACGGGGTCGCCCAGGACATCGTGCTCCAGGGACTTCAGGTGCAGACGGGCATGCTCCGTCTGGCGGGTGGCCTGCAGGCTGAGGATGCCATAGAGTTCGCGATAGTAGGCCGCCACCTCCGAGAGCGAGTCCCTGTCGCCATTATCTATGAGCTGGCGGATGCGGTTGGGATAGTACATCGTCTCGTGTTTCAGGGTGGAGAGACAGTTGTCGAGCACGGCATTGCTCACGTGCAGGGCGGCCTCTTCCTGCTCCACACGGGTAATCTCGTCGCCCGTCAGCTCCAGCTGTTCCTGCTGCTCCTGCTGGCGGCGCGCCGCCCTGCCCAGCGAGGCTACTATCTGCCAGGCCACAGCCATGAGGATGGAGACGAGCAGCAGCACCAGCAGGACGATGGCGACCTGCTTGTTGGTCTGCGACTGCTGCATCTTGCGGCAGTAGTTGTCGAGCGTAGAGTCGGCCGACATTTCCTTAAACAGCTGGGTGTAGATGCGGTTATTATACTGATAGAGCTGCCACTGGTGCAGGGACAATGCTGCGACGGCGCATTCGTTGCGCAGGGTCAGGATGATTTTATAGTTGATTTGCAGGCTGTCGTGATACCACTTGATTTCCGGCGGAAGGAGCGAGGGGTCGCCCAGGCTGAGCATGGTGTCGGTGCCCAGGGGCTTCAGCTGCCGATAGTAGGCGTTCAGGCTCTGTCGGCAGGAGTCGGCAAAAACGAGCGTGCGCTCGTAGGTGCCGCCGATGTTTGAGTAGTAAGCCGAATCGGCGAATGCGCTGGCGCGGCTGAGCAGCTGAAGGTTGGCGGCGGCCATTCCGGAAGGGAAAGCAGCCGTGAACAGGAGGGGCAGCAGCAGGCGGGCAATGCCCTTCGGCAGGCGGAAGAAGAAACGGCTGCCCTGCCCCACTTGACTCTCAGCGGAGAGCAGGCAGACGGAGAAGATCTTGCTGATCTTGCGGTATTTCTCGATGATGCCCTTGCAGTTGAGCAGTCCGAAGCCGTGAGAGGACTGCGACTTGAGGGTGGATATTTGGGATTTGTCTTCTACGATGATCTTACGCTCGAAGACATGGGCCAGCTGCTCCTTGTCCATGCCGATGCCCGTATCGGTGACGGAAATCTCCACATAGTCGTCAGTCTCCTCCGAGCTGATGATAACGCGGCCGCCCTCGTGGGTGAACTTGCGGGCATTGTCGGCCAGCGTGTTGAGCATGAACAGGGTGAGCACCTTGTCGGCCTTGACCAGACTGTCAGAGGGCTGCACGTCCAGCGCGATGTGCTTCATGCCGAAGCTGCTGCGGCTCTTGGCCACGATGTCGAAGAGCTGCTGCAAGGGGAAGGTCTCGATGTGCAGGCTCAGCTCACCCTGCCGCAACTGAATCCAGTGGGTGAGCACGTCGTTCTGCTCGTTGATGTTGTCGGTCAGTTCTGAGATGTAGTCCAGCCGCTCCTGTTCCGCCGGTTTGTCACGGTGGCCCAGGCGGCCTATCTCGTGGATGATGCGGTCGATGAGGGGTGTTATGCTGTTGACCAGCGAAATCTTGGCACGCTGCTCCAAGGCGAGGCGCTCTCCCCGCTCCACGCGCAGACGGGCCATGGCCAGCTGTTCGGCCAGCTCGTCGCTGCGCTGCCGCAGCTCGTTGTCGCTGCCAGAGTCGTGTTTCCTGCTGTGCAGGAAGAAAGCCATGAGCAGCAAGGCCAGCACAATGATGCCCCCCACCACAGCCCAGATGAGCACGTTCAGCTGAAGGGCGGCCTGCTCCAGCTGTCCGGCACGGGCCTCCAGCGAGCGATCCTGGCGGGTCTGCTCCTGCAGATCCAGGTAGATGTTGCGGTTCATGTCGCTGTTAGCCTTGTCGTCGATGGCGGCATAGGCCACGCTGAGCTGCTCGCGGATGCTGGCCACCAGGTCGGGGGCCTTGTTGATGATGGTGTCTTCCAGGGCCAGGTGCAGCTGCAGCAGGGCCTGGTCGTAGTTCTCGTCCTGCAAGTAGCAGGAAGCCAAGGTGCGGTGTGCACCGGCAATCTGGTAGATGTCGCCGTAGTCGGAGAATATCTGCAGCGAGCGGCGGGCCAGATCCATAGGCAGGGAGTCGTTTTCCAGCCCGTCGGGATTGAAATACTTGAAGGTTGGCAGATTGTCGCGCACCAGTTTCTCCCGGTATTCTGCCACCATGAGATGTTCGGCCAGCGCCTCCAGCGAATTGGCGATGAAATAGACATTCCCCGACTGGAGGGAGAGCATGTGGCAACGCATCAGGTGGTCGAACTCCACCTGGTTGATGTCATCCTGCGTGCCCTCCGACACGATGCCGCCGGAACCGATATTATAGAGATAGTTCAGATACTGCGCCGTGTCCCGCTGCAGCTCGGCGGGCATTTTATAGAGCGCATTGGCCGACTGGCGCTCCAGGCCCACATAATAATAATAGGTAGAGGTGACCACGGCCAGCTCGCTCTCGGCATAGATGAGACGCCGCCGCTGCCGCTCGTCGAGCGAGGAGCGCTCCTCGTCGATACGGTTGAGGGTGCTGATGGCCTGTTCACGATAGTCGTAGAAAGCACGGTTTTCCGACATGCGCTGGCAGAGGCGCATCTGCTGGATATAGCCCACCAGCAGCTCCAGATGGTTGTCGGTGGTGGCGGGCACCTGGTCGAGCAGCTGCCGCGCATCCTCATACTGCATGCGGGCTATGCGTACAAAGGCAAGGTTGTTGAGGGCCTCTGCTTTTCCGTCGGCATAATATGCCGACATACTTAACGCCTGCTGGGCATAGTGCTCGGTAGAGTCGAGGGAACGGTAATGATAGGTGTAGGAAAGGGTGTTCAGCCTGTCTGCCGCCTGCCTGTCAACAGGCGAACAGGAGATGAGCAGGAAAAAGCCCACCCCCAACCCCTCCCTCAGGGAGGGGTGTTTGAATAGTCTTGCGATGGTATTTACAACCTTTCCAATAAACTTCATGACAGACGGACTATCCAAACTCCTCTCCCTCGGGAGGGGTTGGGGGGTGGGCAACTAATCAAGCGCGTGCCTTTGCCACGTAGCCAAGTGCTTCCTTGCACTTGTCGGTGACATACTGCCAGTCGCCGGCCTTCACCTTGTCCGAGGGGAAGAGTTTCGAGCCCATGCCCACGCAGAACACGCCGGCCTTGAACCACTTCGTCAGGTTCTCCTCGTCGGGCGACACGCCACCAGTGACCATAATCTTCGACCAGGGCATCGGTGCCTTCAGTCCCTTCACCATGTTGGGACCGACCACATCGCCTGGGAACACCTTCGTCAGGTCGCAGCCCAGCTCCTGGGCCTTGCCAATCTCGCTGACCGTCATGCAGCCAGGACAATAGGGCACAAGCCGACGGTTGCATACGGGGGCGATGTCGGGGTTGAACAGCGGGCCCACCACGAAGCAGGCTCCCAGCTGCAGGTACATGGCTGCGGTGGGAGCGTCTACCACGCTGCCGATGCCCAGTGCCAGTTCGGGGCACTCCTTATCGGCCCACTTCACCAGCTCGCCAAACACCTCCTGGGCGAAGTCACCACGGTTAGTAAACTCGAACGCGCGGACGCCACCCTCGTAGCAGGCCTTCACCACGTTCTTGCAGGTCTCCAGGTCCTTGTGATAGAAGACGGGCACCATGCCGGTGTCGCCAATCTTCCTCAGGACAGCTATCTTATCAAACTTTGCCACCTTGTAGTTATTTACGATTTTACGGATTTACGGATGTGTGATTCTCGGATTCTCTTTTTCTGCCTATTCGCTGTATTCACGCTTCAGATACATGCTGCAGCCCTCGACAGCGACCAGCTCCCACCCTTCATAACCCAGCGCATTCAGCTTTTTCTCTGTGTTGATGACGGGCGTAACCACCTTGTATTCAAACCTCTTCATAGCCTATCGCTGTACGCGTCCGCTGGCATTACCGCCGGCCAGAGCTTCCACTTCGTCGATGGTCACCATGTTGAAGTCGCCGTTGATGGTGTGCTTCAGGGCCGATGCTGCCACGGCAAACTCCAGGGCCTCGCCCTGTGTCTTCTTCGTCAGCAGACCGTGGATGAGTCCTCCGGAGAAGGAGTCGCCACCGCCCACGCGGTCGATGATGGGGTTAATCTCGTAGCGCTTCGACTGGTAGAACTCCTTACCGTCGTAGATGAGGGCCTTCCAGCCGTTGAACGTTGCGCTGTAGCTCTCGCGGAGCGTGGAGACCACATACTTGAAGCCGAACTCCTGCATCATCTGCTTGAAGATGCCCTCGTAGCCGGCAGCATCGGTCTTTCCTCCCTCCACGTCGGCATCGGGCTTGAAGCCCAGGCACAGCTCTGCGTCCTCCTCGTTGCCGATGCACACGTCGACATACTTCATCAGCGGGCGCATGATGGAGATGGCCTTCTCGCTGGTCCACAGCTTCTTGCGGAAGTTCAGGTCGACGCTCACCGTCACGCCGTGGCGCTTGGCAGCCTCGCAGGCCAGGCGTGTCAGCTCGGCAGCCTTGTCGCTGATGGCGGGGGTTATGCCGCTCCAGTGGAACCAGGCAGCGCCCTCCATAATCTTGTCGAAGTCGAAGTCTTCGGGACTGGCCTCGGCAATGGAGCTGTGGGCACGGTCGTAGATGACCTTCGAGGGACGCATCGACGCTCCCGTCTCGGCATAGTACAGGCCGATGCGGTCGCCGCCACGGGCCACGAACTCGGTATTCACACCATAGCGGCGCAGTGCGTTCACGGCAATCTGGCCAATCTCGTGCTTTGGCAGTTTCGACACGTAGTAAGCCTCATGGCCATAGTTGGCTAAGGAGACAGCTACATTTGCCTCGCCGCCACCGGGGATGATGCGGAAGGATTCGCTCTGGATAAAACGGTCGTTGCCCTGAGGCGACAGGCGGAGCATAATCTCGCCAAGTGTTACAATTTTTGCCATTGTCTTTTCTCTTTGTTTTTATAGATTAATACTGTTGTTTCATTTGCAGGCACAAAAATACGAATAATTTCTGAAACGGCAAAATAATAGCCTCCATTTTAGCAAAAAATAAGTGATTCCGCCAGTCAGGCCAGACTGACGCCCTAAGGCAGGCTGCTGAAGACTTTGCGGCCCTTCACATAGTACTGCCAGAGCAGGGAGAATGGCCGTTGCTCAGCGACGGTCTCCACCTTACGGCTCTGCTGGATGCGACGGCGGTCGGCGGCGAACTCTTTCCTCCACTGCTTGAAGGCACGCCGGGCACGATACACGGCGCGGAAGTCGCCCACATTGCGCTTCAGCAGGAGCATCTCCCAGGCCGCCAGATAGTCGAGCCACCAGCGACGGCGCATGACGGGCTTCAGCTCGCTGTCCGACAGGCACTTGTAGAGCATCGTCAGGTTGTTGCGGAAGTTGAGGAAGGTCTTCATGGGATTGCTCTTCGGCAGCGTTCCGCCACCCAAATGATAGACCACACTCTCTGGCAGGCAGAAAATCCTGTAGCCCAAGAGCCGCAGGCGCCAGCAAAGGTCAATCTCCTCATTGTGGGCGAAGAAGCGGGCATCCAGCCCTCCCACATTATTATATATAGAGGCACGTACCATCAGTGCTGCCCCAGTAGCCCAGAGCACCTCGCACGGGTAGTCGTACTGGCCGTCGTCACGCTCCACGGTCTCGAAGATGCGCCCCCGGCAGAAAGGATAGCCGAAGCGGTCGAGGAAACCGCCGCAGGCACCGGCATACTCGAAACGGTCGCGGTCGGCTATACTGAGCAGCTTGGGCTGGCAGGCGGCCACATCCTCGTGGGCAGCCATGAACTCCAGGAGCGGGGTCAGCCAGTGGTGGGTGACCTCAATATCGCTGTTCAGCAACAGGTAGTACTCGGCATCAATCTGTGCCAGTGCCTTGTTGTAGCCCTCGGCGAAGCCCCAGTTCTTGTCGAACAGGATGAGCCTGACCTCGGGAAATTGTTCGCGCAACAGCTCAATGCTGTCATCGGACGATGCGTTGTCGGCTACATAGACCGTAGCCTCGTCGCGGGAATAGCGCAACACACTGGGCAGATACTGGCGCAGCATCTTGGCCCCGTTCCAGTTGAGGATGACAATGGCGAGTGTTTGCATGAGTTAAGGAATTATACCCCTCCTAGCCTCCCCGGAGGGGAGGAAACCCCTCCTAACCTCCCCGAAGGGAAGGAAGTCTCCCCTTCCTCTGGGAAGGGAAGGAGGCGGGCAATTAACGATGACTTGTCGCGGTTGAACTGTCCCAGACGCACGCCTACCAGCTGGTTGTCCAGCGCAGGGCAAGCATCCTGGGGCGGCAGCTCCACGCGGATGTAGTTGCGTGTGAAACCGTGCATGGCGCGGCCTCGCGTGGCTTTCTCGAAGAGCACCTCTGCCTCCTGCCCGATGTGGCTGGCATAGAAGGCTTCGGTCTTACGGTCGGAGAGCTCCAGCAGCCGCTTGCTGCGCTGCTTCTTCTCCTGTTCGGGCACGACATAGGGAATCTTCAGCGCTGCCGTGCCGGGGCGCTCGCTGTAGGGGAACACATGGAGCTGGGTGACGGGCAGGCGGTTGAGCAGCTCGTATGTCTGCTCAAAGCATTCCGGTGTCTCACCCCTGCAGCCCACCATCACATCGACGCCAATGAAGGCCTGCGGCATCAGTTCCTTGATGCGGAGAATCTTGTCGGCAAAGAGGCGGCTGTCATAGTGGCGATGCATCAGGCGCAGCACCTCGTCGCTGCCACTCTGCAAGGGAATGTGGAAATGGGGCATGAAGGCGCGGCTCTCGCTGGCACACCAGCTAATCAGCTCGTCGCTGAGCAAGTCAGGCTCCAGGCTGCTGATGCGATAGCGGCTGATGCCCTCCACCCTGTCCAGCGCCCGCACCAGGTCGATGAAGCGCTCGCCCGTGGTCTTGCCGAAGTCGCCGATGTTCACCCCAGTGAGCACAATCTCCTTGCCCCCCTCGGCCACGGCCTCCTCTGCCTGCTTCACCAGCGAGGCAATGGTGGGGTTGCGGCTGAAGCCACGGGCATAGGGTATGGTGCAATAGGTGCAGAAATAGTCGCAGCCGTCCTGTACCTTCAGGAAGAAGCGCGTGCGGTTGCCCCTCGAGCAGCTGGGTGCAAACGAGGTGATGTCCTTCGTCTTCTCCCTCCTGTAGGTCGCGATGCCATCGCGACATACGAAACCATCCGAGAGGAACTGCACCAGGTTTGCCTTCTCGTTGGAACCCAACACCAGGTCGACGCCTTCGATATGGCTGACAGCCTCAGCCTCGAGCTGGGCGTAGCAGCCCGTCACCACGACAAAGGCCCCCGGATGCTGGCGCACCAGACGGTGGATGGCCTGACGGCACTTCCGGTCGGCCACCTCGGTCACGCTGCAGGTGTTGATCAGGCAGATGTCGGCCACCTCGCCCTTAGCGGCAGTGCGCACGCCCAGCTGCTGAAGCATCTTGCCGAAAGTGGAGGTCTCGGAGAAGTTCAGCTTGCACCCCAGCGTGTAGTAGGCCGCCGTCTTGCCTTGAAAAGCAGAAGAATCTATCACTGTTTCCCTTTTACTTATTTCCTTTTTACCTTCTTTCCTTTTTTCAGCGCACAAAGGTACATAATTTTGTCGGAATTACACTCAAAATCCTTAATAAAAATCAAGGCAACCAAAAAGAAAGAATATTTAACAGTTAGGAAACGACTGATTATCAGCCGCTTGCAAAAAAGTTACAAAAACGGCACAAAAAAAATCAAAAAAAATGATACGCCGTATCAAAAAAATGTCTACCTTTGCAGCGTTTTAAAAACCAAATGATTGTTTTACAGATTTAAAAAAGCAAAGAAATGAAAAAGATTGCATTTATGTTCGCTGCTGCTGCAATGTTTGTAGCATGTGAAGAGGCTCCCAAAGTGGCTACTCAGGAGCAGAAGGATTCTATCCTCAATGTTTTGGTTGCCGCTGAGCAGGCTAAGGCTGAGGCCATCGTTCCCGAGTTCATCCTCGCTGAGGGTGCTGAGGTGATCGACTCTGCTGCTTGCATCGCCAAGGCTGAGGAGGCTAAGGCTGCCATCCTGGCTGCTGCCGACACCACCAACGAGGCTTTCAAGGCTGCTTACGAGGCTGCTGTTGCTGCTTTCGAGACCGCTCTGAACGCTCCCGTCGAGGCTGCTGAAGAGGCTACCCAGGAGTAATCCCCTACGAACAGAAAGTAAAAAGAAATGAGGATGCAACTGAACGTTGCATCCTTTTTTTGTTATCGGGCTGTGAGGTTGAAACACATCGTCACCAGTTCTCAGGCCGTCCAGACAATCAAAGACAAGAGCTTAGGACTGAAAAGCTATAATTACACAAACAAATCACAAACCCTGCATACTCTGCACTAGCAGCTGACAACGGATTGGATTTCAAAAAGTTGTCGGGTGTACACTTTGCTAAAAACCCTGCACTTAGTATGCTGGTGTCTAGACATGCGTTGCGCACTGACAAATACTGCCACTATTTGGAAAAATACTGCCACTATTTGAAAAAATACTGCCACTATTTGAAAAAATACGAACGCCGTTTGGAAAAATGCAAACGCCGTTTGAAATGTAGTGTCCTGCCGGGCACTATGCAGGGTTTGCAGAGAATAATGCAGGG
>JAILFU010000104.1 GCA_024697405.1 Prevotella sp. | reverse complement strand
TCAATTAAAATATTTTTCATACCTTTGCACATCCTAAAGTAGAAATTCGACAGAAAATAACATTCATATATGAAGAAGAAGATACTTATCCTTGACGACAAAGAGACCATCGCAAAGGTGCTCTCCATCTATCTGATGAGTGATTATGAAGTGCAATGGATGCCCGACGGGCTGCAGGGAGTAAAATGGCTGCAGGCCGGAAACACTCCTGACCTCATCATCTCGGACATCCGTATGCCTGGCATGCGCGGCGACGATTTCCTGGAATGGATTAAGCAGAACGAGCTGTTCCGCCACATTCCTGTCATTATGCTGTCAAGCGAGGATTCTACCAGCGAGCGAATCCGCCTGTTGGAGATTGGAGCCGAAGATTATATCGTGAAGCCATTCAACCCTATGGAGTTGAAAATCAGAGTAAAGAAGATTCTGCCCAATTAAAGTTCCAAACAACCAATACACAAGTTTATGATAGGTGTTGTTTATTTAGGCAACAATCCTCAGACCATAGAACGCCTGAAATATTTGCCCGGCCGACAGGTAAAGTTCACCAAAAACTACATGGAGGCAGCGGATTCATGTAAAGCGCGTTCTGTCAGCGACCATTTCATCCTCATCTACGAGAAGAACGTACGTAACGAGGATGTGACCGCCATCACCTACCTGCGCAACAACTGCGAGGGGATATACATCATTCTGCTTACCGATCAGATGGACGAAGAGGAACGAAAGATTTATCAGCGATGCGGCATCAACGACACACTTAACCCGAAAGCATCCGTCACAGAGCTGAACAAGAAGATGCAGTTCATCTGTGAGCGGGAGAGCATTCTCTTCGACAATCAGGTGTCGAAGAAGCGGATCCTGCGGTTCCAGATACCGCTGTGGAAAAGGGCGTTCGACATTGTCTGTTCTGTTTTGGGAATTATTATACTCTCGCCTGTATTAATCATTACAGCTATAGCCATCAAGGCAGAAAGCAAAGGACCAGTCCTGTTCAAGTCGAAACGGGTAGGTACAAACTACAAGATTTTCGACTTCCTCAAGTTCCGCTCCATGTATGTCGATGCCGAAGAACGTCTGAAGGAGCTCAGCAAGTCGAGCAATCAGTACGGCGAACGTAAGGAACTCTCAGAAAAAGAGCAGAAGACCACCGTGACGGCACCACTCGGGGCAGAAGCCGAGCAAACCATGATGGAAATGGGATTGGAGTCGGACATGCTCATCAGCGACGACGAGATTATGCTCGTAGGCGATGACTTCGTAATGGCAGAGAGCGACTTCAACAAGATGAAAAAGGAAGACATCAACAATGCCTTCGTCAAGATTGAGAACGATCCGCGTGTGACGAAAGTGGGGCGCTTCATCCGCAAATACAGCATCGATGAGCTACCACAGCTGTTTAACATCCTCAAAGGCGACATGTCAGTAGTGGGCAACAGGCCACTCCCCTTGTATGAAGCGGAAAAACTTACTGCCGACAGCAGTATCGACCGCTTCATGGCTCCCGCCGGCCTCACAGGACTATGGCAAGTGGAAGAGCGCGGCAAGGGAGGAAACATGTCGGCCGAAGAGCGCAAACAGCTCGACATCATCTATGGTCAGACTTACAACTTCAAGCTTGACATGAAGATTATATTCCAGACACTATTCTCTTTCGTCCAAAAAGAAAACGTTTAACTAGTATAGTATCATTAACGCTCGTATGAAAGCATTTTTAAAAAGATGTGTATTCTCTACATTTATGATGGCTGTCGCTATGGGTTCCAATGCACAGAACAGAGCCGACGACAGCGGCATCAGCGCAGGCTTCTTCGACTCCAGCGTAGAGAAAGACATCTATTTCTCCACCTTCAAGTTGCCGCCGTTGGCCGTGCTCTTTGAAAACGCAAAGTCGAACCCCGACATCATGCTTTTGGCAAAGGCTCAGGAGATAGCACAGGCAGAGGTGGCAAAGCAGAAAAAACACATTTTTTCATATATTCACGGCCATGCTAACTACAGCTACGGAAAGACCGACATGTGGAGTAATGGCAGCGACACCTACACCCCGCTGCTGCAGCAGTTCCAAGGTCACGAGCAAAGCTATTGGAATGTAGGCGTCAACCTCAACGTCCCCCTTGAGGACGTGCTCGACTTGGGAGCGTCGGTGAAGCGCAAGCGGCTGGAAGTGGAGAGGGCACAAATAGAGAAGGATGCACGCTACGACCAGCTGAAGCTGCAAATAGCAACGCTGTACGTTCAAATCACCAACAACCTGACCGCCCTGAAGACTGCTGGCGAGAATGCCGCCATCTACCAAGGTGCAGCTGCTGTGAACGAGCGCGAGTTCCATCATGGCAATTTTGAAATAGAGGAATATGCCGCCGTTGGTCTTCACACGCAACAAGCAGTCGCGGCCTACCAAAGCTTGTTGACACAAATTACCGTTGACATAATCACACTTGAGATTCTTACCCATACACCCATCATCACGAATACCACCACAGAAATCACCCTTGATGAAGACGTGTCAAAATCTCAGAAAGAGATAGAGAAAGAGAACAAAACAGTTGAGAAGCGAATCAAGGATGCTGCAAAGGAAGAGATGAAACGTGAAAAAGAGGAGGAAGCTGCCGAAGCAAAAGCCAGAAAAGAGTTAGAAAAAGAAACAAAAAAAGCGCAAAAAGGCCAATAATAATCCCTAAAGAACATAGTTTGGTATGGATATTTTCAGATATATAGTGAGATTTCTGTATAAGATACGCTGGTATCTTATCATTTTGCCTGTTATTGCACTTGTCGTGGCGTGGTTCCTGACACGAAACATGGAGCGTATTTACGATGCCAACACGACCATCTATACAGGTATGATAACGGGTTACAGTATTGAAGGAGTAGGAAGCGCGGGAGGTAATGCTACCACGAACATTACGAACCTCATGCTTATCATCCAGACTGATAACACGATTCACGAAGTGGCACTACGCTTATTTGCCCGTTGTATGCTTTATGGCAATCCAAACAAAGACAACAACTACATTACTGCAGAACATTTCAGACAGCTATCCTCAGGTGTTCCCGCTGATGTGAAAGCTTTGATTCAGGGCAACGAAGATGATTCATACGGCAGGTTGAAAGCATACGAGAAACCTTCACTCGACAACTACCTTTACAACCTGTTGAACAACCACCCGTATTTCAGCATCAACAGCATTACTAGCCGTCTGAAAGTGCTCCAGCTGCAGAACAGCGACATCATCGACATCGCCTACTCTGCCAACGACCCGGGCATCTGCTATAACACGATTGACATTCTTAGCCGCGTATTTGCTAACCAATACCAGGCTTTGCGCTTCGGCGAGACCACCAGCGTCATCAAATTCTTTGAGCGTGAAGTGGGCAAATTGAGCAAGGTGCTCAACACAGCAGAAAACGATCTTATTTCTTATAACATTCGCCACCGCATCATCAATTACCCCGAACAAACGAAGCAGGTGGCTGCACTCGATGCTCAACAGCAGATTGCAGAGCATGATTTGCGAAGAAACCAAGCTACGACAGAAGCACTTATCAATTATCTCAAACAACAGATGGGCAACAGGCAGAAGCTCATCGAATCGAATGAACAGTTTACTGCGCTTGTCAGGGATATTTCACGTCTGCAGTCCAGAATAGCCAACCTGAAGCTGATGAACAGCGAGAACAGCGGCAACAATGCAGAAGCCCAGCTGGAGCTGGCCAAGGCAGAACGGGAATTGGCTATTGCTACCGATGAAATCAAGCGATATACGGCAGAAATTGAAGCTGCGACTTATAACACCGATACTGGTGTCAAAGCAAACGACCTGATTATTCGATGGCTCGAACAAGTCTTGAGCCTGGAACAGACAAAAGCCGAGCTTGGTGCTTACGAACTTATGCGTTCAAAGATAGACGAGCAATTCAAGTTCTATTCTCCTCTAGGAGCAACTATCGACCGCAAGGCCCGTCATATTGGCTTCATTGAGGGCAACTACATGGAAATGCTGAGAGCCCTGAACGCAGCCCGACTGCGCCAGCGCAACCTGCAGATGACCACAGCCACCCTACGCCAGCTGAATCCACCGGCATTCCCGCTGAATGCCCAGCCCACCAACCGCATGATGATTCTGCTGGGAGCATTCATGCTGACTTTCCTGTTCACAGCGCTCTACTTCTTCATCATTGAACTGCTCGACCGCACATTACGCGACCGTATGCGCTCGGAACGTATCACACATGTTCCCGTCATGGGCTGCTATCCAAAAGAAAGCACCATGCGCTACCGCCGTTTCAATAAGACCATTAGCGATATGGCTTTACGACAGCTAAGCAAGGCATTGCTGCCCAATTTCAAGCAGGGACAGCAGAATGTGCTCAACCTGCTCTCAACAGATGCCGGTAACGGAAAGAGCCATCTTGCAGAGGAACTGGAAAACTACTGGCTGAGTATTGGCCTGCAGGTGCGCCGCCTCACCTACGACGAGGACTTCCTGGCCGACGACAGCCGCTACATCATGGCAAAAGGTATCAAGGATATCTGCCCCGACATCCTCCCAGAAGAGATTGCCATCGTGGAATATCCCAATCTGGATGACAACTCCGTCTCGCCCGCCCTTCTCAATATTGGCACCGTCAATCTGATGGTCACCCGAGCCAACCGCACTTGGAAAGACGTCGACCAGAAAGCCTTGAAGGAATTGGAAAGCCGTTTGGATGACGAGCACAAAAACACGTTGTTCATGTATCTCACAGAGGCCCAGCGATACGCCGTAGAAGAGTTTGTCGGTCAGTTGCCACCTTATACCCGGTTCAACAATTTCATCTACCGTATATCTCAATTGGGTCTTACTGCTACAGAGAACAACCGTGCCAAATAGCCCATGAGCAGCAACGTCCGATATTCAGGCATAACGAGAGAAGAAGGAGGAAGAGTCCTGTTACTCTTTCTCCTCTTTCTACTTGCGCTCTACAAGTTCTACACCGCAGGATTCAGCGCCTTTGCCACCATCTGCCTGCTGCCTGCGGCCGTCGTTTTTGTCTATCTTTCCTTCAAATTCCGGATGATGTCTTTTTGGCTGCTTTTCGTGGTCAATTATTTTTTGCATTTCGGCTATCGCACATTCAACATTCCTATCCCCATGTCTCTCCCTAATGAGCTGATCATGCTGATGCTGCTAATGATTGCCATTATAGACACGAAAGACTTGCACGCTGAAAGATTTCTTAATTTAATGGGACTGGCTATTGGCGTATGGTGTGCCTTTTGCACCTTAGAACTGCTAAACGACACCTGTGGAATCGGAATCGACTTTGCACGATGGTTTACGGCAGCCCGCCTAATGGCTTTCCAGCTGATATATATCTTTCTCGTATTCAGTATATATATTTCAAATCCAAAAATACTCCACCAGTATCTGATATTATGGGGATGCTTAACCATTTTTGCAGCCTTTTGGGTATGGAAACAGAAGACCTTCGGCTTTACGAATGGCGAGAACATCTTCCTGCAAAGTGGAGCCATGCGTTCTCACTTTGTGGGAGGCATCATGCGCTACTTCTCCATCTATAGTGATGCTGCCAACTATGGCTGTAGCATGGGAGCCACCAGCGTCGCCTTCTTCATCTTTGCCATCACCACGAAAATACGCCGCTACAAGGTCTTTTTCCTCGTGACGGCACTCCTGGCAACATACGGCATGTTTCAGTCGGGAACCCGTACTGCCATCTTCTGCATGATTGTAGGATTTACTCTCTATATTTTTCTCTCCAAATCCTTCAAAATTGCCGTCCCCGTCACCATCTTCTTCGTCTTTTTCGTCTGTTTGCTGGCATTTACCAAAATCGGCAACGGAAACAACCAGATCAGGCGTATGCGTAGCGCATTCTCGTCAACCGATGCGTCAAGAGGAGCCCGAGAGATGAATCAGGAGGCCATGCGCAAGTATATGAAGGAAGCCCCTTGGGGAATAGGCATGGGACTCTCTGGCGAGAATGTTCCCCCCAACAACAAATACTACCTGATGTCGATAGTTCCTCCTGATTCAGAGTATGTCAACATTTGGCTCCGTACGGGGAAAATCGGTCTGACCGTATTTCTGAGTTGTCTGGGCGTCATCTTGCTGGGAGGATGCATCATCGTCTTTTTCAAACTGAAGAATCCGGCCCTTCGAGGCATCGGGGCAGGACTGTGTTGCGCCTTTGCCGGCTTCCAGGTGGGAGCCTACGGCAACCAGGTGCTCATGCAGTTCCCTAACGGCGTCATTTATTTCGGCGGCATGGCCATCGTCTACGTGCTGCCTTGGCTGGAAACGGAATTCCAGGAACTTGAAAACCACAAGCTGGCCCTGCAAGAGGAGCACCGCAGACAGCGGGAAGAAAAGAAAAAGAAGTCGAGAGTAAAAGGCCTGTTCTCGTGAATAAGATCTCCATCATCACCATCAACTACAATGGGTTTGCCGATACCTGCGCTCTGATTGAGTCTATCCCCGAAAACGACCTTCTGGAGGTGATTGTAGTCGACAATGCCTCACGTACCGACGAAGCGACTGTCCTCTCCGAGCGCTACCCTCATATCTCTGTCGTACGCAGCAAACGTAATCTAGGCTTCGCTGGGGGCAACAATCTTGGCATCGAAGCAGCTACCGGGAAACACCTGTTCTTTCTCAACAACGACACCGTGATGGAGGGCACCGAGACGCAGAAAATGCAGGCCCTGCAGATGCTGGTGTCACGGCTGGAGTCGTCAGAAAGCATCGGAGTAGTTTGCCCCAAAATCCGCTTCTACCAAGAAGAGCGCCTAATCCAGTTTGCCGGATACACACCGCTGTCAGCTGTCACCGTGCGCAACCGGGCTATAGGCTGCGGCGAGGCCGACCGAGGGCAGTACGACATCCCCCACCCTACCCCCTACGCGCATGGTGCCGCCATGATGGTGAAGCGCGAAGCCATCAACAAGGCCGGACTGATGCCCGAGTGCTATTTTCTCTACTATGAGGAACTCGACTGGTCGATGATGTTCCGCCACGCTGGCTACGAGCTGTGGTATGAGCCTGCCTGCACCATCTTCCACAAAGAGAGCCAGACAACCGGGCAAGACAGCCCGCTGCGCACCTATTACCTCACCCGCAACCGGCTCCTCTTTGCCCGGCGAAACGGCAAGTTCCCCACCAAGCAGCTATCCTTTTTCTACCAAATAGCGATGGTGGGCCCGCGCGACATCCTCCGCAGCCTCTTTCACCTCCGCACCCGCCATGCAAGGGCTACGCTTTCAGGCATTGCAGATTTCCTTAGAAACCATCTGGCAGAGCGGTACGTCCGGTGATCTGCCATGTTCCATAACGGGCATGAATTCGAAACGTAGCACCAGCATCACAAAGAACAAGGCGATGAAGTCTTTTGCGCTCCTGGCATTTGTAGCTGTGGCAGGCATCTCTATTCGCTGCTGGTGCTATGCCCCATTGGTATATGGAGAATGGAGTCTTCAAACGCTCTATGTGTCACTCCTCGATGCTTGGTATGGCTCTTCAACCGACGAAAAAGCCTACGCCCTATGGATTGATGACGACAGTACCGAAGGCGTGTATCATGTCCGAAGAATTGCCGATGCTGCTGGCATTAAGCCATGTTTTGCTGTTGTGGCCGACGGCATGACAGTCCAAGTGTCCGACTCTCTGGCTGCCTGGCAGCGGCAAGGCAGGGCCGACATCGTGTTGCATGGCTTGCGCCATGAAAGATGGAACGACTGGAGCGACGCCCAGATAACCCTTGACATCAGGCAATCCCGTGAAAGGCTTCACCAGCAAGGATTCGACACCGCCAGCATCATGCACATCATTGCGCCACCCCACGGCAGCAACACCCGCACCATACGCAAGGTGATCTCTCAACATGGTTGCCAAATGATTACAGGAGCCTCGCTCGTCAATCCCGACCGTCACGTGTTTCAGTTAGGGCGCATCGCCATCACGCCGCATGCCGATACGACCGCTATGCGAAGGTTGCTGGAGAGGGCTTTCTGTCGACGAGCATTTGTCATTTTCGCTACTCACTCGTCCATTCCCGGCAGTTTCTCCGAGGAGAAAACCCTCCATGTTCTGACTATGGCAAAAGAAATTGGCTTCAACTTTCATCTTAATGAGTAAATCATTTGGCCATAAGAAGAAAAAAGACTAACTTTGCACCTGCATAAAAAAAAACGAAACAAGCTATGATGGAAAGAAACGACATTTTGGCCCGTGTGCAGGAAGTGTTCCGCGACGAGCTGGAGCTAGACGAGCTGGTGCTGAACGAAGAGACGACAGCCGACGACGTGGAGGAGTGGGATTCCTTGTCTCATATCCAGTTGGTAGTAGCCATTGAGAAAGCATTCGGCATTAAGTTCACTTCCCGCGAAATCCTGTCGTGGGACAACGTAGGCGACCTGATAGACAGCATTGAGAAGAAACTGTAGGAAGGAAAGAATCTGAAAGCATTACTCTGAAAGGATGGTTGTCAATTCACTGGCTTTCCTGTGGTTCTTCCTTGTGGTGCTGGTTGTCTATTACGCTTTCCAGCAGAAACTGCAGGTGCAGAACATCTTCCTCTTGGCCTGTTCCTACTGGTTCTATGCCCAGATAGACCTCGCCATGACGGGACTGCTGGCCGTTTTGACACTTCTGTTCTGGCTATTGGGTCACGGCATCGGGAAAGCTGTTGAGACGGAACAAGAACGCAAGGCGTCGCTATTGACCACTTTAAGCGTCGTGGCAGGCATCGGTGCACTGTTCTACTTCAAATACCTCAACTTCTTCATCGGCTCATTCGTTTCGGCTGCCCATCTCGTCGGGATTCATCTTTCGTGGACGGCAGCCCACATCGTTGTCCCGATAGGACTCAGCTTCTTCACCTTCAAGCTGATGAGCTATACGCTCGACATCTACCATGAGAAGATTTCAAGAGAGCGCCGTCTTCTGGACTTTGCCAATTACATCGCCTTCTTTCCCACCATCCTCTCCGGCCCCATCGACCGTCCTAAACCCTTTCTGAAGCAGCTGAAGCAAAGCCGCCTTTTCCTTAGCGACCATCTGATGACGGGTTTTCGCCGGGTATTGTGGGGCATGTTTCTGAAAATGTGTATCGCCGACAGGCTCGATCTTTACATTAGTGCCGTTTGGGAGAACTATCATCACCACTCCAGCATCTCCATTCTCTTTGCTTCGCTACTCTATCCCCTCCAGATGTATGCCGACTTCAGCGGCTACAGCGAAATGGCTATTGGCGTTTCGCTGATGCTCGGTTTCAAGGTGGCTGAGAATTTCCGTCGCCCTTTCTTCACCATCAATATTGCCCAGTATTGGAGCCGCTGGCACATGTCGCTCACCAGCTGGCTCACCGACTATGTCTTCATGCCCCTGAACATCAAATTGCGCGGATGGGGCACCAACGGCACCATTTGTGCCATCATGCTCAACATGACCTTCATCGGCATGTGGCACGGAGCCAGCTGGACTTTCTTCCTCTTTGGAGTCTATCACGGCCTGTGGTACATCCCCCTCATGGTCAGCGGACAGTTTTTCAAGAAGCCAAAGGTCAAGCTCAACGCTAAAGGCTGGCCTACTGCTCCTTTCGTCCTGAAGATGGTGGGCATCTATCTGGTTGTCACCTTTGGACTCATGCTCTTCCACTCCAGCTCCCTCAGCGAGTTTTGCGCCCTGCTCTGCCACGTTTCCACAGCTTTCGGCGGCAGCCTGTTCATCGACATGCCCACGCTGGTCAATGCAGCGCTGTGCGCTGTGCCGCTTATCTGTGTCGACATCCAGGAAGAATGGTTCCCCAATAAGAAGCTTTGGCTCCCCCGCCGCCTTGAGCCTTGGCGCTGGAGCCTCCTTGTAGCTGTAGAGATAGTGGCCATTCTCCTGTTTGGGATAACCGACAGCAACCAGTTTATCTATTTCCAGTTCTAGCTAACGACAAACACCAACTGAAACGAAAATGAAAAAGCTACTCCTGCATATCGTTGTTGCTGCATGTCTTTTTTTCGTCGTCGACAGACTCCTGGGCTTATGCTTGAACTATCTGTATAGCCGTTCGAATGCCACCGACGAGTATAAGATCAGCTACACTAACAGCTCGACCACCGACCCTGTCCTGTTCTTTGGCAGTTCGCGGACGCTCCATCACTACGTACCGTCCATTTTCGAACAGCAGCTAGGGGTCGGCTGCTACAATGCTGCCGACTGGGGCATCAAAAACATCTATTATCACTACGGCTTGCTGGGGAATATCCTCACCCGCTACACCCCCCGCACCATCATTTTCGAACTACATCCCTGCGACTGGCTCCTCACCCCGTACTCAGGTGTTGAGCGGGCGGCATCGCTGGCTCCCTACTGTGGCATGAGTCCCGCCTGTGACGAAATGCTCAGGCGTGCAGGCAAGTATTGGCCCTGCCGGCTGTCTTTGGTCTATCGGTTCTCGGGTTCTCTCCCCAATCTGCTGGCAGGCCGATGGGGCACCATGGACCGTCGGCTCAAAGGATGGAAGCCTATGGAGGGCGAGCTCGACACTTGCGGCGTGGTAGCTGAAGAATATCCGTTCCCCGTCGACGAAGAGCGACTGGCGCTCCTCTCCAGGTTCATCACCACTTGCAAGCAGCGCAACGTTAAGCTCGTCTTTGTCGTCTCGCCCATGTATGTCTGTTCCAAAGAGGATGTGTTCCAAGTTCCCCGTGAGCTGCTGCTCCGTCGAAACATTCCCTTTCTCGACCATTATCGCGACACCACTTTTGTAGGCCATGCGGAATATTTCTACGATTTCGGACACCTGAACCGCAAGGGGGCAGAACTGTTCTCTACGATATTAAGCAGAGAGATTGCGCACATCTGACCATTTGTCGAGCTTCTTCATAGCCTCGTTAAGCTTCAAGAGGCCAAAGAGCCGCTGCCTGCACACGTCTATTACTACGCAGACGAAGAATATCCCCATGCAACATCCTGCCACGACAGGAAGAAAGAGCAGCCGTCCGTAGAACGACGAAAAGTCAATAGTAGTCCATAGCCATTGACGAATCATCAGGTGGTCGTGAATGAGATAAACGCCAAACGTATAGGGTGCCATGCGTGCTAAGCGCGTGCTGAGCGTGCCGTCTCCTGTGCGCCATTGTTTCACAAGGACAAATATGATGACCGACAGCACAAAGGGGAGCCCATTATAATCCAGCCAAAGCAAGTGCACTCCGTCTTCCTTCTTCCCCTGCCACAGTTCACAGCCCAGCACGAGCAGTGCTACTATTGCTGCTGCCCAGAGCAGTTTTCGCGCAGGCAGCGGCGGCAGATGGTGCTTGATGAAGCCAGCCACTATATACAGGTAGGCAAAGCTCCATACCGAGTTTCCATGATGCACACTAAAACGCTTGCCTAAGGGGAAATCGGGTGTAATCGACAGACAAAGTAATGCCCCGACGATAAGCAGAACGACATACTGGCGATACGTCAGGCGACGCACCATCATCGAGAGGAAGGGCGCAAGAAGAAGCAGTCCCACGAACTGCGTCACAAACCAATAAGCGTCAACACTTATCGGAAAGAAGCTTTTCGCCAATGCCGTCATGCTGAAAGGAGCGCATCCCGACGCCATCATGAGCAATGTGATTGCAAAGGAATAGAAGAATGCGCTCAACCATGTCCTCGCCAGCCGACTGGGCTTGAATTCGAGGTCAACAAGGAAATAGCCCGACACCATGACATACAGGTTTACGGCAATACTGCCAAAGACAAGCAAGGCGTCGGCCGAGACAACATTTATCCATTCTATCGGCTCATCCGCGTTAAAGCCATAAACCACCCCGACGCCATGCGATAAGCTATGATGGATCACAACAAAAAGCATAGCTATCGTCCTCATCACCTCGAAATTCTTCTCCCGCTTCACTTCTCCACCAGTTCTATGAATCCAACATCAGCTTTCCAGAAATAGCATATCAGCCGATTGCCAAAGGCAGGAGCGGGGACAGGCTTAAACAACGGTGTGAAGTCGTTGTCCAGCATCTCCTCATAGGCGGCCTTGATGTCGTCTAGCGCATAGCAGGTGTGATAAGGCGTCACGCCGCGTTTCAACAGCTTCTGCATGGTCTTGTTGTCTTGGTATGGTTCCACCAATTCGATGGTGGTCTCTCCCGGCTTGTGCAAGAAGCAGATTCGGGTACGTTGTGTGTTGTCGTCAACGATGTCATCACGCTGATAACCCAGCAGCCGGAAGGATTCAGATGTCTTTTGAATATCATCTGTCAAATATCCGACATGATCCAGGATGCAATTCATATACTATTTCTTTTTGATATAACACTCACGTGGCTGGTAATGGGCTACGTCAAGGGAGAACTGAGCTGTGTCAGTCCCTGTCAGCTTCTCAAAGCCCAACTCGGAGTAAAAATGTTCCACCATTTTGTTTTTCGGCGTAGGAAGATACTCGCCGATGATATATTTGTAACCAGCGGACTTTGCCCGCTCTACGACCATGTTCAGCGTAAAGTTTTCCATACCACGCTTCAACACTCTACAGCTCATGAACCAGGTGTCAATAAAGAGCGTCTCCTCGTCTGTCCTTTTCAGGATGACAACTGCGATGAGACCGTTATCGCCAAATTTGTCCTCCAGCGTGAAGCTGAGGTCAACGACATTCTCGTCAGAAGCCAGCGCTTCTATATCAGCCTCTGTATAGCGAACCGTGCGCAGGTTAAACTGATTGCTCCTCTGCGACAGCTGTGCCACACGGGGGATGTTGAATTTCGTGAATCCGCTTACTGTCGACGACATGTCGAGCGACTTCAGAAATTCCGCTTCGTTTGTAAATGTCTTCGACAACGTCACGCGCTTCGCCTCCACTTGATACTGCTTTGTGCGATCCGTGTCTACGCTGCTATAAGAGGCCGTCTCAAACAGGTTTTGTGAATAAAGGTATTCCAGATACTCACCAGGATCTTCGGGTAGTTCCGGGACGCAGATGCCAGGTATGTTCTCACGCACCATAGTGCGCTCAAAGGGGTTGTCGTCAAGAAACACCATCGAATCGAAGCCGATGTTCAGAATTTGCTGAATGGAACGGATATTGTCAACTTTCGTATCCCAGTTGGCCATGAACACAGCGATGTCATCCAGTTTCAGCAGCATGTCCGGATGTCGTTCAAAGGGTTCCTTCGCTGTTTCCTCGTTGTTCTTCGATGCCACACAGATGATGATGCCGCGCTGCTTCAGCTTCTTCACCCACATCTGGAATTCTGTGAATGCCTTGCCAATGCCCAGTCCGTGCCCTAGCTGAATCCCCTCCAGACCGTCATCGCCGATGACTCCGCCCCATAGCGTGTTGTCCAAGTCTAGTATCAGGCATTTCTTAAATTGTCCACGCAGGGCACAGACGATGTCGATGACCCGCGACGCCACGAATGGCAGCGCGTCAACCGACAGCACCATTTCCGTACTCACATAGACATTGGGCGCAAACAAGCGGTCGCGTCCCATCTTGTTTTGCAGGGCTGCCAAATCGCATACAAACAGGTTGGGCTTCTCCTGAGCCAGTTGCATCAGCCCATAGTTCAGCTTGCGCACCTGCCAGGTAAACGACGATTCCACCTGATTGGCGTAGCTTCCGAAAACAGTATCTTCAATCTCAGGATAGTTCATACAGATGATTTTCCTGCCCGCCAGCTGCGGGTTCTCGCTGAGCGAACGGAGGAAGTCGAGCCGGGTCTCGGCCAACGCTTTCTGCCCCTTCTCATCGAGCGTGCTGTGAAGCTCGCCCAGCTTGTGCGTCGACTGGAACAAAACAATATACGAGGCATCAAACGCATAGAGTTCGCTGGTGGGGTCGAGGAACTGACGCTCTACCTGGTTGTATTCCGCTTCAAACAGCTCCAACTGAAATCCTCTGCCTATAGACTCACCCTTAAGAGCGGTAGCCAGAAACTGTGTGGCGGTATCTCCCACCAAAGCCATGCGGCACGTTGAGCTGTCAGCGACAGTACCGCGAGCTAGTTTTTTTAATGTTTTGAAAGTGTACATATTCAAGGAACTTGTTCTTCAAATTGATAGCACCAGTTGTGGAGGGGAAATGCTCGTCCCTTGATCTCAACGGAGAGCGTTTCGCCTTGAGAGTCTCGCAAGTTACCACGCGGGCCGTGGCGGTTGCCGCTTTTCGCCATCTCGCCGTTTACGGCATAGCGCACCTTGCACCCTACGGGGCTCCGGGAGCAACGTATAACAACGCTGTCGCCCATCAGCCTTACACCGACAGCCAAATCCTCCCCCAGACTGTCAACGACAGAGAAACCATAGCAGGATGCCTTGCTCACCATCGTCGTGTCAAACCGTAACGGCGGACAGGGCACATTCATTTTCACAACCACGCTGCTGCTGTCGGCGGAACCCTCAACGCTCAAGGGAATGAGGCCTCGGAAGCGCGCTTCACCGCGAAGGATGCCCAGTACGGCTTTCCCCTCCAGATAGCCCAGGCGTTTCTGGCCGAACCCGTCGATGTGGATGGCCTCCCGAGCAAAATCATATAAGTAGGTTGGCCCGCTGGCCCAAAACAAGTTGTTGTCACGCAGCATGGAGACCATCGTCTGCGGCACTTCCATCTCGTCGCAATGAAACGAATGTGGGGCGAACAGATGGCCTCTCGACAAGGCGTTCGGCTGATAGCAAACCATGCGCACACTGTCTCTCTGCCGGGTGATGGCCATGATGTCGCGGTTGAAATCTTCCACCACCTTCCCCAGAAGCTGCCTATAGTCGGTGTCAGGATAGTTGGCAATATCCGATTCCCCCTGCATCCAGCAGATGGCCGGCACAAGAAAACGCCCGCCGTGACGCTCTACATAGTCGCAAGCATACCCGATGTCGTCCATCAACCGCCGATAGGCACTACTGCTGCTGCCCAGGCCAGCCAGGTCGGTGGTGCCTAGCCCGCCAGGAAAAATGCAGACGAGCGTGTCGGCCCCCAAGTGCTGCACCAGCAGTTCAGCCATGCCGTAGACGGAAAGCTCGAAAGAACGGCTATGCCACTTTAGCAGTTTCTTGACCAGCTGTTTCTCACGCTCAGGACAGAAGAAGCCAAAACGGTGGTCCATCCGCTCTGTCACAATCCTGCCCCCGCCCAGCGCGCTGAGACTATCGAAATCGGTTACGCGGACTGCCTCCTCGCCCAACGCCAGGCTCTGGCCATACACAGGAATGCACAGCACAACGCGGCCCCTTACGTCTGCCCGGCCGCCATAAAGCGTCACCAGAGTATAGAAACCTCCAGCGAGAAGCATCATGACCAAAACTATGACAGCCAGTTTTCGTTTCATTCTGCAAAAGTACAAAAAAAACATTAAAGCACCAAAAAAATGGCAATGATATAGCAGTTGGCCTGGATTTACTTTTCCGCAGGTAGGGTGCTCGACCGAATGTGTTGCACCCGTCCTGCATTCGCCTACCCGCCTGCATCTGGGGGTAAATCAAATGGGAGTCTCTGCTTCGCTCCCTCGCGCGCGTGCGCGTAATGAAAACTGAAAAAGGCGCTACAAGCGCTACTTTAGCACTAAACCGACTGGTTGACAAGCTGTTGTTTGTAGCTACATCACTCTTTTAGGAGCTACTCTTGTAGCTACAGGAAGAGCGAAGCATCGAGTGGAAAATACTGCCGCCGTTTGAAAAAATACTGCCGCCGTTTGAAAAAATACTGCCGCCGTTTGGGAAAATACTGCCGCCGTTTGGGAAAATACTGCCGCCGTTTAGAGATGTAGCTACAATAGTAGCGCCAATAAGAGTGATGTAGCTACAGGCAACGTTTTGCATCCCAAAAAGTTAGGCATCAAAGTAGCGCTTGTAGCGCCAAAAAATGCCTCACGCGCGCGCGTAGCATCTCAACTTGAGCCTGTTAATTCGTCTTTCTCGCGCTTGCAATAAACGTGCGAGAAAGTAACCAACAATTGCAGTCCGTTTACTCGTCCTACATGTTTGCACAAAATAAGGCAACAATATGGCAGTCGACTCAAAACTTCTCCTCCGGCGGCAGCCACATTCCCGACTTGCGGAGAAGTTCTTGGACAAGCCAAGCGGCCGCTCGACCTTTGGTCGCTTGCAAGGCAAGAAAGCCGAGCTAATCTGGGTCAGTTCATTCAGGGTCAACTGCTATATTGTTGCCTCAGCAAAAGACAAACGCTTAAGCTCCGCGCCTCTGCGTTCACTTTTCAACCGCATAGGTGGAAATAATTCCGCTTTTTCTTCGCTAAATGGAAAATTTTCATTAACTTTGCAGGCAAGAATCAAATACCCCTCTGATATGAGACTAAAAGATATACTGAGCGGCCAGTTGAATGCCGCAGAGTGGGAGGCCAAAGGCTACGAGCTTCCCAAGTTTGACATCCAGGCTGTGCGCGAGAAGACCGCCAAGGAGCCGACATGGGTTCACTTCGGCGGCGGCAACATCTTCCGTGCCTTTCCTGCCGCCATCCTGAACGACGCACTGAACACGGGCAAGTACGACCGTGGCGTCATCGTGGCCGAGACCTTCGACTTCGAGGTCATCGACAAGGCATACAAGCCCTACGGCAACCTGTCGCTCTGCGTGAACCTCTGCTCCGACGGCTCCATCGAGAAGAAAGTCATCGCCAGCGTCACCGAGGCGCTGAAGGCCGACCCGCAGTTCGCCGACTGGCAGCGCCTGGTGGAGATATTCCGCAATGCAAGCCTCCAGATGATCTCGTTCACCATCACCGAGAAGGGATATACCTTCAACGAGGCCGACCTGGCTCGCGGACTGAGCCCCATGTTCGCCATGGGCAAGGTCTGCGCCCTGCTGCTGCAGCGCTATGAGGCAGGGAAACTGCCTCTCACCGTGCAGTCGATGGACAACTGCTCGCACAACGGCGACAAGGTGAAGGCCGGCGTGATGGCCTATGCCGAGCGCTGGGTGAAGGACGGGCTGGTGCCCGCCGCCTTCCTCGACTACCTGAAGGACGAAAGCAAGATAACCTTCCCCTGGTCGATGATTGACAAGATCACCCCCCGTCCCCACGAGAAGGTGAAGGAGCTGCTGGCCAAGGACGGCTTCGAGGACAACGACTACATCGAGACGGAGAAGCACACCTTCACCGCACCCTTCGTCAATGCCGAGGAGGTGCAGTACCTGGTCATCGAGGACAACTACACCAACGGCCGTCCCCCGCTCGACCTGGGCGGTGCCCTCTACACCACGCGCGAGACGGTGGACAAGGTGGAGACGATGAAGGTGACCACCTGCCCGAACCCGCTGCACACGGCCATGAGCATCTACGGCTGCATGCTGGGCTACACGCTCATCTCCGCCGAGATGGCCGACGAGGACCTGCGCCCGTTCATCCAGAAGATAGGCTACATGGAGGCCATGCCCGTGGTGGTCGACCCGGGTGTGCTGAACCCCTACGAGTTCATCGGCGCCGTCATCAACCGCCGTCTGCCCAACCCCCTCATGCCCGACGCCCCGCAGCGCATCGCCATGGACACCAGCCAGAAGCTGCCCATCCGCTTCGGCGAGACCCTGAAGAAGTATGTGGCCCGAGGCCTCGACATGTCGAACCTGGTGCTCATCCCGCTGACGCTGGCCGGCTACGCCCGCTACCTGAAAGGCATCAAGGACGACGGCACGCCCTTCGAGCCGTCGCCCGACCCCATGCTCCAGGAGCTGCAGGCCATCGTCGCCCCGCTGGAAATCGGCAAGCCCGACCAGGACTGGAGCTGCCTGAAGCAGCTCTACTCGCGGAAAGACGTCTTTGGCCTCAACCTCTATGAGGCCGGCCTCGGCGAGCAGATAGAGGGCATGGTGAAGGAGCTGTATGCCGGCAACGGTGCCGTGCGGCAGACGCTCCACAAATACGTCGCCGCCCGCTGACTAGAATCATCAATCATTCAAACTTATAAACTTAAAAACTCACAAAACAATGTTGAAACCGCTAAACAAGCATTTTGCGCCGAAGAGCGTGATGCCAGAAAAAATCATTCAGTTCGGCGAGGGAAACTTCCTCCGCGCATTTGTGGATTGGATTATCTGGAACATGGATCAGAAAACCAATTTCAACGGCTCCGTCGTTGTCGTACAGCCCATCGACCGGGGCATGGCCGAGTGGCTCAACGGCCAGGACTGCCTGTACCACGTGAACCTGCAGGGCCGCGAGAACGGCAAGCCGGTGAACACGCTGGAGCGCATCGACGTCATCAGCCGTGCACTGAACCCCTATTCGCAGAACGATGCCTTCATGGCGCTGGCCGACCAGCCGGAGATACGTTTCATCATTTCCAACACCACCGAGGCCGGCATCGCCTTTGACCCCGCCTGCAAGCTCGACGACAAGCCCGCCAGCAGCTATCCCGGCAAGCTGGTGCAGCTGCTCTACCGCCGCTACCAGACCTTCGACGGCGACCCCACGAAGGGCCTCATCATCTTCCCCTGCGAGCTGATATTCCTCAACGGCCACGTGCTAAAGGACTGCATCCGCAAGTACATCGACCTCTGGGAGCTGCCTGAGGGCTTCCGCCAGTGGTTTGAGAATGCCTGCGGCGTCTATGCCACGCTGGTCGACCGCATCGTGCCGGGCTTCCCCCGCAAGGAGATTGCGCAGATTCAGGAGAAGATTGGCTACCGCGACAACCTCGTCGTACAGGCCGAGAACTTCCACCTGTGGGTCATCGAAGCCCCGAAGGAGGTGGCACAGGAGTTCCCCGCCGACAAGGCCGGCCTGCACGTGCTGTTCGTGCCCAGCGAGGAGCCTTACCACAAGCGCAAGGTGACGCTGCTCAACGGCCCGCACACCGTGCTCTCGCCCGTGGCCTTCCTCAGTGGCGTGAACATCGTGCGCGACGCCTGCCAGCATGAGGTCATCTCGAAATATATCCACAAGGTGCAGTTCGACGAGCTGATGCAGACCCTCGACCTGCCGATTGCCGAGCTGGAGAAGTTTGCCGGCGACGTGCTGGAGCGCTTCGACAATCCGTTCGTCGACCACCAGGTGACGAGCATCATGCTGAACAGCTTCCCGAAGTTCCAGGCCCGCGACCTGCCCGGCGTGAAGACCTATCTGGAGCGCAAGGGCGAACTGCCCAAGGGACTCGTCTTCGGCCTCGCCGCCATCATTACCTATTATAAAGGCGGCACGCGTGACGACGGCGCAGAGATTGTGCCCAATGACGACCCGAAGATCATGGACCTGCTGAAAGAGCTATGGGCCAGCGGTGACACGCAGAAGGTGGCCGACGGCGTGCTCGGCGCAGAGTTCATATGGCAGGAAGACCTCAACAAGGTGCCCGGCCTCAACGCTCTCGTGAAGATGTACCTCGACCTCATTCAGGACCGAGGCATGCTCGATGCCGTAAAGACCATTCTCTGAGTGAAGCGACGCAGGTGGAAGGAGTCTATCCTTAACTAGATGACGATATGAACGTAAAACGAACGATGGCCGGCATGCTGCTATGCCTGGCGGGAACAGGGGCATGGGCCGGTGGCCTGATGACCAACACAAACTACCACATTGCGTTTGACCGCATGTTTGCGCGTGGCGCCACCTTCGACATCGACGCAGCCTACTCCAACCCCGCCGGACTGGCATGGGGTCACGAGGGACTGCAGCTGTCGCTGAACTTCCAGAAGCCGTGGCAGAACCGCGACATTGAGACCACCATCCCAGGTTTCCTGGGACAGGTTTTTCACCAGAAGTACAACGGCAAGGCATCGGCACCCATCGTGCCCGCCCTGTTCGCCTCGTACAAGAAAGACCGCTGGGCTGTGTCGTCGATGATTGGCATCGTGGGCAGCGGCGGCTTCGTGAAGTACGACGAGGGTATACCCATGTTCGAAGTGCCCATCCGCGGCCTGCTGGCCCAGAGCGGGGTGATGCCTTCGAACTATGCTTACACGGCCAACATGAAGGGTAAGCAGTATATCTACGGCGGACAGCTGAACTTCACCTACAAGATAGCCGACTTCCTGTCGGCTGCCGTGGGCATGCGCGCCAACTACTACGACGGCTATAACCGTGGCTACGTGAATGCCATCCTTCCTGTCAGCGTGGGCGACCCTACCCTCATCGACCTGCGGCTCGACTGTCTGCAGAAGGGCTGGGGCTTTGCACCCATCGTGAGTGTCGACTTCCACCAGGGGCCGCTCACCGTCGCTGCCCGCTATGAGTTTCGCACGAAAATCAGCACGGAGAACGACACCAAGCAGCTAGATGCTACTATCAGGAACACCGACCCGACCACTGCCGCCGTCATGCCCTTCATTCAGGGCGAGCTGGCGCTCAAGCAGTTTGGCGACAAGGTGGCCGGCTATCAGGACGGTGCCAAGACGCGCTACGACATGCCTGCCCTGCTGACAGTGGCCCTGGGCTATGAGTTCAACCCGCAGCTGCGTGCCGCCGTGGAATACCACTTCTTCGACGACAAGAACGCGAAGATGGCCGGCGACCGCCAGAAAGAGCTGAAGGGCGGCACAAACGAGTTGCTGGCCGGCGTGGAGTTCGACATCAACGACAAGTTCACCGTCAGCTGCGGCGGCCAGCGTACCGACTACGGACTCTCTGACAGCTACCAGCAGAACACGTCGTTTGCATGCGACAGCTACAGCTTCGGACTGGGCGGCGCCTGGAACATCAACGACAAGATGCGGCTGAACGTGAGCTACTTCAAGACCATCTACAGCGACTACACCGTGGAGCAGACCAGCTATCTGGGATTGGGCGCACAAGGCAAGGACGTCTATTCCCGGACCAACGATGTCATCGGCATCGGCATTGACTACAAATTCTGATTTCAGACCGCAGACTTTAGGCTACAGCCTGACAGAGGAATTGGAAAATAGAAGAATTAAAAAAAAATAGTAAATCGTAAATCGCTAAATTGTAAATTAAAGAGATGAGTATTCCATTTGCATTTTGGCTCGTCCCCATCGCATCGGTGGTGGCACTGAGCATGGCGTGGTTCTTCTTCAAGTCGATGCTTCAGGCCGACGAGGGAACGCCACGCATGAGAGAGATTGCCGGACATGTGCGCCGAGGCGCTATGGCCTATCTGAAACAGCAGTACAAGGTGGTGACCATCGTCTTCATCGTACTGGCCATCGTCTTCGCCTTCATGGCCTACGTGCTGAAGGTGCAGAACCCCTGGGTGCCCTTCGCCTTCCTGACGGGCGGCTTCTTCAGCGGACTGGCCGGATTCTTCGGCATGAAGACTGCCACCTACGCCTCGGCACGCACGGCTAATGCCGCCCGCCTGAGCCTGGACGGCGGTCTGAAGATTGCCTTCCGCTCGGGTGCCGTGATGGGCCTGACGGTCGTCGGCCTCGGCCTGCTCGACATCGCCATCTGGTTCCTTGTGCTCAGCCAGTTCTATCATGGCGACAAGATGGCCCTCATCACCATCACCACGACGATGCTGACCTTCGGCATGGGTGCCTCGACGCAGGCCCTCTTTGCCCGTGTGGGCGGCGGCATTTACACGAAAGCTGCCGACGTGGGCGCCGACATCGTGGGTAAGGTGGAGGCCGACATCCCCGAGGACGACCCCCGCAATCCCGCCACCATCGCCGACAACGTGGGCGACAACGTGGGCGACGTGGCCGGCATGGGCGCCGACCTCTACGAGAGCTACTGCGGAAGTATCCTCTCTACCGCTGCCCTCGGCGCTACGGCCTTCGCCATGGTGCCCGACATGCAGCTGCGCGCCGTCATCGCCCCGATGCTCATCGCCGCCGTGGGCGTGTTCCTCAGCATCTTCGGCATCTACCTCGTCCGCACGAAGGAGGGCGCCACGATGAAGGATCTGCTCCACTCGCTGTCGCTGGGCACGAACATCAGCGCCGTGCTCATCGCCGCTGCCACCTTCGGCATCCTCTATTTCCTGGGCATCGAGAACTGGCTCGGCCTCAGCTTTTCCGTCATCAGCGGACTGGCAGCCGGTGTCATCATCGGCCAGGCCACGGAGTACTACACCTCCCATTCCTATAAGCCCACGCAGAAGATTTCGGAGGCTGGCCTCACCGGCTCGGCTACTGTCATCATCAAGGGCATCGGCACGGGCATGATGTCGACGTGCATCCCCGTCATCACCATCGGCGTGGCCATTATGCTGAGCTATCTCTGCGCCAACGGCTTCGACATGGAGATGAGTGCCTCGGCCCTCTCCCACGGACTCTACGGCATCGGCATCGCCGCCGTGGGCATGCTCTCCACGCTGGGCATCACCCTGGCCACCGATGCCTACGGCCCCATCGCCGACAATGCCGGCGGCAACGCCGAGATGAGCGAGCTGGGCGAGGAAGTGCGCCACCGCACCGACGCCCTCGACGCCCTGGGCAACACTACCGCCGCCACGGGCAAGGGCTTCGCCATCGGCTCCGCTGCACTCACCGCCCTGGCCCTGCTGGCCTCGTATATCGAGGAGGTGAAAATCGCCATGGAACGTGCCGGCGCGACGCTCACCAACCTGAAGGGCGACATCATTGCCGCCGCCGACGCGAGCATCCCCGACTTCATGAACTACTTCCAGGTGAACCTGATGAATCCCCGCGTGCTCGTAGGCGCTTTCATCGGAGCCATGGCCGCCTTCCTGTTCTGCGGACTCACAATGGAGGCCGTGGGACGTGCCGCCCAGAAGATGGTGGAGGAGGTGCGCCGCCAGTTCCGCGAAATCAAGGGCATCCTCGAAGGCACGGGCACGCCCGACTACGGCTCCTGTGTGGAGATTTCCACACGTGCCGCCCAGCATGAGATGATTCTGCCGTCGCTGCTTGCCATCGCCATCCCCATCATCGTGGGCTGTATCCTCGGCGTGGCCGGTGTACTCGGTCTGCTCGTAGGCGGTCTGGCAGCTGGCTTCACCCTGGCCGTCTTCATGGCCAATGCCGGCGGTGCATGGGACAACGCAAAGAAGATGGTGGAGGAAGGCCACTTCGGCGGCAAGGGCTCGTTTGCCCATAAGGCCACCATCGTGGGCGACACCGTGGGCGACCCGTTCAAGGACACCAGCGGCCCCTCGCTGAACATTCTCATCAAGCTCATGTCGATGGTCAGCATCGTCATGGCCGGACTGACTGCCGCCTTGTCGTAGGCACATGGTCATCAAGGGCTTATAGGTAAAAAGTGTGTCAGGGTGACAGTTAGCCGACGTTGAAGGCGCTGCACCCTGACATTTGAAAAGATATGTACCTTTGTAACGTTATTTGAAAAACAGACGAACAGACATGAAAAGAACAATAGCTTGGATGCTGGCTGCCATCCTGATTATCTGCGGCACAACAGCAATGGTGTCGTGCAAAGAGGCAAAGACTGACAACCCCATAGCACCGACACAGGTGGTGGAGACAACCGAACTCATACGCACCAGCCAGAGTTGGGACGGAGCCGACCTGCCCGACTACTTCCAGGGGAAGCCCGAATTGGTGGCCGTGAAGTATGTCTTCCCCGCCGGACAGAAGTTGGGATGGCACCACCACCCCGTGATGAACTACGGCGTGCTGATGGAGGGCGAATTGACCATCATCGGCATCGACGGACAGGAAAAGGTTGTCCATGAGGGCGAGGCCGTCGTAGAGATGGTGGGCACCGTTCACCACGGCGAGAACCGAGGCACGAAGCCCTGCGTGCTCTATATGTTCTACCTCTCGCAGAAAGACCTGCCCCTGGCCGTGCAGCATCCAGAGATTCCGCTGAACTAAACCATTGAATTTGTTTTTGCTTTATTAAGAACCAATATGAGGAAAATTACGCTATGGATGCTGGCCGTCATCCTGATCAACGGCCTCGTGCTGACCTCCTGTACGAACGACGACCTCCCCGTGGGGCCTACAGACGAGGTGGAGGCACAACTGCAGCAGATGACGCTCCGCGAGAAAGTGGGACAAATGTTCTATGTGCGTCCCGAATGTCTGGATACCACCATCCACTTCAATCTGCTCAGCGGCATCGACGGCAGCGCAGACGACATCACCAAAATCAGACTGCAGGCCGTGAACGCCACGATGCTGGGCGTGAACGACAAGTTCCCCGTGGGCGGCATCATCCTCTATGCCCACAACATCGACAACGAGACACAGCTCACGCAGTTCATTGCGCAGATACGCGCACTGAAAGGCTCACCCCTTCTCTGCATCGACGAGGAGGGCGGCCGCGTGGCCCGCATCGCCAACAACCCGAACTTCGACGTGGAGAAATTTGAGTCGATGGATGCCATCGGCCAGACAGGCGACCCGCAGAATGCCTACTACTGCGGAAACACCATAGGCACCTACCTGAAGGAATATGGTTTCGACATCGACTTCGCCCCCGTGGCCGACGTGAACACCAATCCTGAGAACATCGTCATCGGCAAGCGCGCCTTCAGCAACGACCCCGATGTGGCCGCGCCGATGGTGGTCAGCTACCTGCAGGGACTGAAGGATGCCGGCATCACGGGCTGCATCAAGCACTTCCCTGGACACGGCGACACCAAGGCCGACACCCACTTCGGCTATGCACAGAGCATGAAGACATGGGACGAGATGGAAGCCTGCGAGATGGTGACCTTCAAGGCTGGAATACACTGGGGATGCCAGCTCATCATGACCGCACACATCGCCACGCCTAACGTGACCGGCTCCGAGATTCCCGCCACCATGTCGGACATCATCCTCCAGGACAAGCTGCGCAATGAGCTGGGCTACCAGAACATCATCATCACCGATGCCATGGAGATGGGCGCCATCACCCTGCAGTACAGCACGGCAGAGGCCACCGTGGGCTGCATCAAGGCTGGCGTGGACATCGTGCTGGGGCCGCAAAACTTCATCGCTGCCTTCGAAGCCGTGGTCAAGGCCGTAGAGGACGGCACCCTCACCGAGGAGCGCATCAACCAAAGCGTACGCCGCATCCTCCGGCTGAAAGCCAGCCTCTGAGCAACACTAACTCCTAAACACACAAAAAGATAAAAAGATGAAAAAGAACATTCTACTATTCATTGCCCTATGCCTGGCTACTACCATGCAAGCTCAAGACGAGGAGGTGGTAGATGCATACTTCACCACGGGAGAAATGCCCGACATGATGGTTTTCCTGCCTGGGCCGCCCGACAGCACCTCCGTGGCATTCGCCAACGACGTCAACCGCTACTTCTGGGGCAAGGAGATGCGCAAAGACTCTGTCCGCGCCGCAGAGGCCATACGCGATGCCGTCTATGGACTGGACACCATCCTTGAGGAGTTCGAAGAAGCCTTCGGAATGAAGATCACCAAGGACGACACGCCCGAGATCTACAAAGTGCTGCTGGAGGGTACCGCCACCTGCGACAGCATCTGCACGCTGCCCAAGCGGAAATACATGCGCCGCCGTCCCTTTCTGCGCTTCCACGAGAGCACGCTCACTCCCGATGAGGAAGAGAGCCTGAGCAAGAACGGCTCCTACCCCTCCGGTCATACCCTGCTGGGCTGGAGTTCAGCATTGCTCATGACCGAGATTAACCCCGACCGTGCCACCGAAATCCTGAAACGCGGCTATCGCTACGGCGAAAACCGCCTCGTGGTGGGTGCCCACTGGCAGAGCGACACCGATGCCGCCCGCCTGGCAGCCTCAGCAGCATACGCCCGTCTGCACACCAGCGAGCGTTTCCTCGAGCAGATGAGGAAAGCCCGCGAGGAGTTCAAGGCATTGAACACCCCGGTGCCCGTAAGCGATGCCCCCGCCACTGAGGTAAAGACAGGGTCCTCCGCCGCCTATACGCTGCAGGGGACTCCCGCCAACAACAGCACCCGTGGCATTGTCATCAGCAAGGGCAACAAAATACTACGATAAAAAACGCCCCGACAGACAGCACTTGGTGTACCTGAACGACCACATCAGCAACATCGACCTGCCGACAGCCATGCGCTGCGTCAGTCCGCAACGTGCTGCCTATGCCCTCCGCTACAGACAGCCAGTCGACCAGCGGCTGTCCCTGGCCGTCTGGCTGCTTCTACAGCAGGCGCTCAAAGCGGAATACGGCATGCAGCAAGTCCCCGACTTCGTCTACGGGCCTCACGGGAAGCCTCATCTGAAGGGATATCCCTACATCCACTTCAACCTGAGCCACTGCCCACGGGCTGCCCTCTGCGTGACGGGCAACCGTCCTGTGGGCTGCGATGTGGAGGCCGTGCCAAGCAGACTCGACATAGACCTCTGCCGCTATTGCTGCAATGAAGAGGAGACAACGGCCATCTTGGACTCCCACCACCCCACCCTCGCTTTCGCCACCCTTTGGACGAAGAAAGAGTCGCTCCTCAAACTGACTGGCGAGGGACTCACCGACCATCTTCCCAACCTGCTATGCTCCGTACAGACAGACAAGGTCTCCTTCTCCACTTTTGTCGCTCCCGATAAGAGCTATGTCTATACGATATGCACCAGTGCGGAACAAAAGTGAATATATGGTCTTTTTGCATCGGTTTCCATGGTCTCAAACTTTAACTGATATCTTATGAACTTCCTAGAGAAGAAAATTCTGTCTGACGGCATTGTCAAAAGAGGAGACATTCTGAAAGTGGACAATTTTCTGAACCATCAGCTTGACATAGCCATCATTCGCCAGATAGCTCACGAGCTGAAGCGGCGCTTCGAGGGTGAGCAAGTGGACAAGGTCATCACCATTGAGTCCAGCGGCATCGCCATCGCCACGCTGCTGGGCGACCTCTACGGCGTGCCCGTGGTGTTTGCCAAAAAGAGTGAGACGGCCAACAGCACTGACAACAAGTATGTGTCGCAGGCTTACTCGTTCACCCACAAGCGGATGAACCAGGTATTCATCTCGCGGCCCTATCTGAAAGCCGGCGAGAGAGTGCTCATCGTCGATGACTTCATGGCCGACGGCCAGGCAGCAAGCGCCCTCATCGACATCGTCCGTCAGGCAGGAGCCACGGTGGTGGGCATAGGCATCGCCATCGAGAAAGGACAGCAGCAGGGAGGACGCAAGCTCCGTGCTGAAGGCTATCACCTGGAATCTGTCGCCATCGTGGAGTCGATGGACCCTGACAGTCAGAGCGTCATCTTCCGTCAGTAAATAATCTGGGGGAAAAACACTATTTGAAAAATGGAACAAACCATGCAAATCTTTCGCGCGAACATTATTTATACACCGGAGAGCCACCGATTTGAAGTGATTCCACATGGCTTTGTCGCCGTGAGCGACGGGAAGGTGGAAGGTGTATGGCAGGAACTGCCCGCACATCTGGCCGACATCCCGGTGACGGACTGGGGCGACCGCCTGCTCATCCCCGCAATGAACGACATGCACGTCCATGCCCCGCAGTACCGCAACCAGGGCATCGCCATGGACCTGGAGCTGCTGCCGTGGCTGCAGAACTACACGTTCCCGGAGGAGCTGAAGTATGCCGACACGGCATACGCCAGCAGGATGTACCGCCGCTTCGTGCGCGACCTGTGGCGCCATGGCACCATGCGCGTCGCGGCCTTTGCCTCAGTCCATCCCGACAGCACGCTTCTGCTGATGCGTCTGCTCAGCCAGGCGGGCATGGGCGGGTTTGTGGGCAAGGTCAACATGAACCGCAACTGTCCGGAGGGCTTGCAGGAGAGCGTCGAGGATGCCATGAAGGCCTGCGAAGCCCTTGTCGCCGAGTTTGACCCCACGAACGACGGGCGCGTCCATCCCATCGTCACGCCGCGCTTCATCCCCTCATGCACGCCAGAGCTGCTGCAGGCCTGCGGCGAGATGGTCCGTCGCTACCAGCTGCCCGTGCAATCGCACCTCTCCGAGAACCACGACGAGATAGCCCTGGTGAGGAAGCTGGAACCCCAGAGCCGCCATTATGCCGATGCCTACGACCGCTACGGTCTGCTTGGCCCAACCGCCAGCTACGCCGGCAACCGGCCGACCACCATCATGGCCCACTGCGTATGGACCGACGGCGACGAGCTGGAGTTGCTGCGGCAGCGCGGGGTGATGGTGGCTCATTGCCCTACGTCGAACCTCAACGTCGCCTCCGGCCTGGCACCGATTCGCCGGTTCCTCGATGCGGGCATACCCGTGGGACTGGGCAGCGACGTGAGCGGCGGCCACGACTTCAGCATTTTCCGCATGATGGTCTATGCCATCCAGGTGAGCAAGATGCACTATCAGCGCGACAAGTCGTGCGCATTCCTCACACTTGCCGAGGCATTCTGGATGGCTACCAAGTCGGCCGGACGTTTCTTCGGCCAGGTGGGCAGCTTCGAGCCGGGCTATGACTTCGACGCGCTGGTCATCGACGACAGTCCCCTCTTGGTTGACGACGGCTACACCCTGCTGGAGCGCCTGGAACGCTTTGTCTACGTAGGCGACGACCGCCACATCGTGGCCCGCTACTGCCAGGGCTGCCTTATCTCCGACCCGTGGGATGACGGCAATGAGAAGTGACTTTTTCCCGTTTTACGGACAGGCACAAGGTCTGTCCCTATTTTAGAATAAAGAAAAAATGGAAGTTATTCAGAGTTTCACCATCGACCACACCCGCCTGAAGCCGGGTATCTATGTATCACGCCAGGACAGGGGTTTCACTACTTTCGACCTGCGCATCACGGAGCCGAACGCAGAGCCTGCCGTGGCTCCGGCTGCCATGCACAGCCTGGAACACCTGATGGCCACCTGGTTTCGCAACAGCGAAGCAAAGGACGATGTGGTGTATGTAGGCCCAATGGGTTGCCTCACAGGTATGTATATCATCATGACGGGCGGATATACCGTGGAAGACATGCGCCGTCTGACCATAGAGTGCCTCAAGTGGATTCTAACACAGACGGAGGTCCCGGCGGCCAGCCCTGAGTCATGCGGAAACTGGCTGCTCCACGACCTGCCGATGTGCCTGTGGGAGAGCCGTCGCTATCTGGACCGCCTGGAGCACCATTTCCACTGCGAGTACACCAAGCTGCACATTACCCTTGACGACGGCAAGGTGTTTGCCGACGCCTAGTGACCTGGACGAAAAACAGTAGAAGGAAACTGCGGCATCATGAAAAGGCATTTGGTCATCCTTATTGCGCTTACCGTCGGATGGGAGACCTTTGCAACGAAAAGCCAAAACCCACCCGACACGGATGAGGCTCAAGGCGGCGGTGTGACAGCCCTCATTAACCCAACTTTGCCCCTACCTCTCAGTTCTTCTTGCTTTCACCGTCGCTTCGGCTGACCTGTTTCCCTCATTGGGTACTACAAACTTTTACTTTTCTCCAGAAGGGCATCTTCTTATATCCAAGCATCTCGTAGATTT
>JAILFU010000100.1 GCA_024697405.1 Prevotella sp. | reverse complement strand
TCGGCATATTGGTGAATCATACGCTCGGTCATCTGGGCATTGCAGTGAATGCCCTTGAAATCCTTGAAGCGGGCCTCTTGGATTTGTCTTGCTTTCAACACTCTCTCGCGTATTCGCTCACTTGGTTCACCAGGTTTCATCTCACTCAAAGCAGCAAAGGGCACGGCCTGTATCTCACAATGAATGTCTATACGGTCGAGAAGCGGCCCGCTGATTTTGGACAGATAGCGACTGATTTGGCCAGGGGTACAGGTACACTTGTGCAGAGGGTCGCCATAATACCCGCAGGGACAGGGATTCATCGATGCCACCAGCATGAAAGAGCAGGGATATTCCACCGTATACTGTGCACGGGTAATCGTGATTTTACGGTCTTCCAAAGGCTGTCGGAGTATCTCTAGAGTAGCCCGATTAAACTCCGTCAGCTCGTCGAGGAAGAGCACTCCGTTGTGCGCCAGAGACACCTCGCCAGGCATCGCCTTGGAAGTTCCTCCGGCGAGGCCCACTTGAGAAATCGTATGGTGCGGGCTGCGGAACGGCCGCTGGGAGATGAGCGAAGTGTCCGCAGGCAGTTTGCCCGCCACGGAATGAATCTGTGTGGTTTCCAGACTCTCGGCCAGCGACAGCGGGGGCAGAATGCTGGGCAGCCGTTTGGCCATCATCGACTTTCCCGATCCTGGCGGGCCTATCATGATGAGGTTGTGACCGCCTGCCGCCGCTACCTCCAATGCGCGCTTGACGCTCTCCTGCCCTTTCACGTCGGAGAAGTCGAGCTCATGGCTCGACTGCTGGCTGAAGAACTCCTTGCGTGTGTCGACAACCATCGGCTCGTAGTTTCTGCTGCCATTCATGAAGGCGATGACATCGCCCAGGTTGTCCATCCCGTAGACATCGAGGTTGTTCACGATGGCTGCCTCGCGGATATTCTCCTTCGGGACAATCAGCCCCTTGAAACGTTCTTTCCTTGCCCTGATGGCTATGGGGAGCACCGCCCTCACAGGCTTGATTTTCCCGTCCAGTCCCAGCTCGCCTATCATCATGTATTCGTGCAGCCTTTCGGTGTCGATTCTTTCGCTGGCTCCCAGGATGCCGATGGCAATAGGCAGGTCGAATCCGCTGCCCTCCTTCTTCAAGTCGGCCGGCGACAGGTTGATGGTCAGGTTGGCCAGGGGGAGGGGATGTCCTACGTTGGGAAGAGCAGCAGATATTCTGTCGTAGCTCTCTTTGACGGCCGTGTCGGCCAGACCCGACAGACGGAACAACGAGCCTTTGGCCAGATTGACCTCCACGGTGATGGTTGTGGCTTCCAGCCCGTTGACTGCGGCGCTGTATGTCTTTGCTAGCATGCTGAAGTGACTGAGGGGTTGAGGGAAAAGGGATGGCGGCGGTCAGAATTCCGACGTGAAGTGGAACTGCAGGTGCTTGAAGTCCTGCTGTGCCATCTGAAGCATATAGCCGGAGTCGGCCAGGAAGACGTCGCGCCCCTCCTTGTCCTTGGCCATATACTGGTATTTGCGCTTCTTAAACTGCTCCAGCTCCTGTTCGTCGTCGCTCGAGATCCAGCAGGCCTTGTAAAGATGTACGGGCTCCCAGCGGCAACGGGCGTTGTACTCGTTTTCCAGACGGTACTGGATGACCTCAAACTGCAGCTGGCCAACGGTGCCGATAATCTTGCGGTTGTTGAACTGGTTGACGAAGAGCTGGGCCACGCCTTCGTCCATCAGCTGGTCGATGCCTTTCTGCAGCTGTTTCGCCTTCATGGGGTCATCGTTCTCAATATACTTGAACAGCTCTGGGGAGAACGAGGGCAGCCCCCGGAAGTGGAGCAGCTCGCCCTCTGTCAGCGTGTCACCGATTTTGAAGATGCCACCCGTGTCGGGCAGTCCCACGATGTCGCCCGGCCATGCCTCGTCGATAGTGCTCTTGCGCTGCGCCATGAACTGTGTGGGAGAGGTGAAACGCATGGTCTTCCCCTGACGGACATGCAGATAGGGGAAGTTACGCTGGAAGCGGCCCGAGCAGACCTTGCAGAAGGCGATGCACGAGCGGTGGTTGGGGTCGATGTTGGCGGTAATCTTAAAGATGAATCCCGTGAACTTCGCCTCTTCGGGCTGCACTTCGCGCTCTTCGGCTTTCGTCGGACGGGGCGAGGGGGCTATCTCCACAAAGCAGTTCAGCAGCTCCTGCACGCCGAAGTTGTTCAGCGCAGAGCCGAAAAACACGGGAGCCACCTCGGCGGCCCGGTAGGTCTCGACGTCGAACTCGGGGTAGACCCCTTCCACCAGCTCCAGGTCTTCACGCAGCTTGTCGGCATCGGCTTTCCCGATGCGTGCGTCCAGCTCGTCGCCATCCAGCTCCACGCTGACCTTCTCGGTGACGCGCTGCTTGTCGGGGGTGAAGAGGTCGAGCTTCTGCTCGTAGATGTTATATACGCCCTTGAACTTCGCGCCCTGATTGATGGGCCAGCTCAGCGGACGCACCTTGATTTCCAGCTCCTGCTCCAGCTCGTCGAGGAGGTCGAAGGGGTCGCGTCCCTCGCGGTCCATCTTGTTGATGAAGATGATGACGGGTGTCTTCCGCATGCGGCAGACGGTCATCAGCTTGCGTGTCTGGGTCTCCACGCCCTTTGCTCCGTCCACCACGATGATGGCCGAGTCCACGGCGGTCAGCGTGCGGAAGGTGTCCTCAGCGAAGTCCTGGTGACCAGGCGTGTCGAGGATGTTCACCTTGTATTCGGGCGGGGCGACGCCGTCGGCGCCAGCAGGGCAGGGTGGGGCGTAGTCGAACTCCATCACCGAGGTGGAGACGGAGATGCCGCGCTGCTTCTCGATGTCCATCCAGTCGCTGGTGGCGGTCTTCTTTATTTTGTTGTTCTTCACAGCGCCGGCCACCTGTATCTGTCCGCCGAAAAGCAGGAACTTCTCGGTGAGCGTGGTCTTGCCGGCGTCGGGGTGCGATATGATTGCAAACGTCCTTCTTCTTTCTATCTCCTGGTTCATCTCTATTTTTTATTCAAGTTTCGCTAGTTCTATTTTACCACCGATTACACCGATTTCACAGATTTTTGCTGCGCTTCACAGATTTCATCTTCATTTCACTGATTACCTGCGCCGCACGGGGAGTCTGTGTCATCCCAAATAGCATCGCGGCTCGTCCGCTAAAACGGAAAGACAATCCTTTAAATCTGTGCTGTCTGTGGTCGTCTTCATACTTCAGAAAGTTGAGTTATATAAACCTCCAACTTACAAATAGATTTCGAGAGTCTACTTACTAATCAAATCCCTCTCTCTGTCCAGTCGCCTCTGCCAAGGTTTCTATATCCTACTGCTTCGGCGATATGCAGGCTCTGAATTCTTCACTCGATTTTGTCTTTTTCCAAAATGTTTTTCTCCAAGTCTTCCAGCATCTTTAAGTCCTCAGCATCGGCTGTCTGAGCATCGAGTTGCTTACGCTTAGCATTGAATACATCATAAACACCACGAGCGATGTCTTCTGCCTCAGTATTGGAGATAGAGCCGCGCCCTTGCAAGATGCTTTTCTCGTGGAAAGTAAGCAAATTGTCAACATTCTTTCGCCAATAGTCAAGAGTGAGGTCTCTACGACCTTTAACCCGCTCTTCCGCACTGGTCAGGAAGATGTCAACGAGTCGGTCTAAGGATTCTATTTCATCGGTTTGGAGATAATTCTTGGCAATAATGACATCCCCTTTCCTGACAATGCTGCCTTTCCATGTAGTTAATCCCATGTTAGGTTGGTTGGCATCTGCACGAGCAACAATCAATTCGGCTGCTGTCTGGTGAGTTACTGCATAGAGTAACTTGTTTTGCGTCTCAGCAAAGAACATCTGAGTAGCCTTGTCTGTCTTGTCGTAGTCG